>NZ_CP118182.1 GCF_028748145.1 Entomospira culicis
AGCAGAGGATGAGAGGTATCGTTATCGGGATGTTGATTGTGTTCTCTTTATTGATAAGTGGGTGTCAGGTTACCTCAAGGAGTACGCCTGATAGTTACGCAGGCGGGAGCACGGGTGGTGGATCGGGTGCTTCTTCTGGTGATTATGCTGATGAGCGTCAGGCGATGCAGGCAGAGCGTAATCGCTTGGAACGCGCCGAACAGGAGGCTAAATATCAACGAGAAACGTTAGAACGGGAGCGACGGCGTAATGCACAAGAGGCCGATCGCTTGGCTAAGGAACGCAGTGATTATGAGCGTCAGCAGGAAGAGGAGATCAAAAAAAATAAAGAGGAACAACAGCGTTTAGAGCGTCAGCGTCGTGCGTATGAGCAAGAGAGTCGCCGGTTAGCACGTGAGCAAGAGCGATCACGCGAAGAGGCTAATCGCTTAGAACATGAGCGATCGCTTGCAGAAAGTCGACGCGCTAATGCAAATCAAGATAGAGCCAAAGCCGAGGCTGCCGAAAAAGAACGTCAAGCCGATCGTAATGAAGCCACGCGTCTGGATCTTGCCGAAGCCGATCTTAAGCGCCAACGCCTTGACCTTCAGCGTCAACGTGAATCTAATCATAAAGAACGCCTGCGTCTTGAGCAAGAGCGCAAACAGTACGAGCGCGATCAACGCGATCAATCCCATCAAAATGAGACGCAAAAAAATCAACTAGAGCAAGCCAAGCGTAGCTATCAACAAGAGAAAGATCGCCTAGAAAAGGAGCGCTCTCGGGCGCAAGAGGAGGAGAGCCGTTTAGCGCGTGAGCGTTCACGCCATGAGCAAGCGCGTAAAGATGCCCAAAGTGGTGCAACTAATGGCAGCTCTGCCCAAGATGTTCAAGCCATAGAGCAAGAGATCGCCGAGGTAAAAAAAGAGCGTGAGGCGCTGGAAAGAGAACGTAAAGCCGACGAAGAAGAGCGACGTCGTTTAGAACGCGAGCGTGCCAATTATGAGCGCGCATCTAAGAATCAAGGGCAGCGTAACGATACCCAACGTCAGCAAGAAGAACGACTCCAACAAGAAGAAGAGGCGCTAAACGAAGAGCGAAATCGGGCACAAGCCGAAGAAGAACGTTTAGAGCGTGAACGCGTATTGGCAAAAGAGCGTCAACGCGAAGAAGATGCTAAGACCACGCCCGCTCCTAACCAAGCTGGAGGTAATACGACCACCACGCCTAGTTCGAGCAATGGAAGCAATACCCCAACCCCACCTAGCTCGAGCAATGGAAGTACGCAAGGATCTAGTGGTAGCGGTAGTGCTGGGCAGAATTCTCCGCCTAAGCAATCGGGGATTACGCCCCCTACTCCTTCTAAGGATCCCGCTGATACTAAGGATAGCTCTCGGCACACTTCTGATGTAAGCGATGATGCCTTTATCCCAATCTACCGCTGGTATGACGATGAGGCACATGCTAGGCGCTTGATGCTTGTGCGTGATTGGCAGTTGATCGAGCAATTTTGGCAATCATTCGAGCTGTATGCCGATGAGGTAGAAGACCTGATGAAGGCTAAGGGATTATCCCTTTACAAACGTCCGCCTAAGCCACTTTACACGGTGCTTAGGGTTGCGCCAATGGATGCATCGTTGCCATGTGCCCAGCAAGAATTTGTCGCTTTTTCCCTCTATGATGCAGGCAATATCGATCAGGCAATACGTCAACGAAGACTCTATTGGAGTATGACCCAGCGCATCGTATTAGAGAAATAAATGAATATTTTGGAAAAAAATAGCAAATAATCAAAGAATTCTGTACGATAATCAAAGAGAATTGCCTCTTTAGGGGGATGAGAAATGTCTTCACAAGATATTCATATTATTTACTTAGTATAGAGTAGGAACAAAGCGAGGAAAAGATGGGCAAGAGAGTGAGATACTGGACAATACGTAGTCTGCTATTACTAATAATGATCTCCTTTAGCAGCTGTCTGGTGATTACCGATAGTGGTGCCGGCTCTAGTGGTGAGGGTTCTGATCAAGCCCCTTCGCAGGATGGTGAGGCTAATCAAGCCGAACGCGAGCGCCAAGAGCGAGAACGTCTTGAGAAAGAGCGCCAAGAGAAGGCGCGTCTTGAACGAGAACGCCAAGAAAAAGCCCGTTTAGAACGCGAGCGTCAAGAGAAGGCGCGCCTTGAACGTGAGAGGTTAGAAAGAGAAAGGCTTGAGCGCGAACGCTTAGAGCGAGAGCGGCTAGAACGTGAACAACAAGAACGCGATCGTGCCAATCAAGGTGGGGCGGCAAGTCAACGCGAGAAGGAGCGCCAAGAGCGTGAACGACTTGAGCGAGAGCGTCAAGAGAAAGCACGCTTAGAACGCGAGAGATTAGAGCGTGAACGCCAAGAGAAAGAGCGTCAGGAGAAGGCACGTCTTGAACGCGAACGCCAAGAAAAAGCCCGTTTAGAACGCGAGCGTCAAGAGAAGGCGCGCTTAGAACGTGAGAGATTAGAGCGTGAACGCCAAGAGAAAGAGCGTCAAGAGAAAGCACGCTTAGAACGCGAGAGATTAGAGCGTGAACGCCAAGAGAAAGAGCGTCAAGAGAAGGCGCGTTTAGAACGCGAACGTCAAGAACGCGAGAGACTGGAACGCGAACGCCAAGAGCGTGAAAAAAATCGTGGGCCAGGGAACAACAATGGCAATAATGATAATCGTGGGCCAGGGAACAACAACGGCAACAATGATAACCGTGGGTCAGGGAACAACAATGGGAACAATGATAATCGCGGGCCAGGGAACAACAATGGGAACAATGATAATCGCGGGCCAGGGAACAACAATGGCAACAATGATAATCGCGGGCCAGGGAACAACAATGGCAACAATGACAATCGTGGGCCAGGCAATAACAATGGCAACACGAACCCCAACCAAAGACCGGGAAATAATAATCAGCGAGTAACCCCACCCGTACAACCTGCCTATCAGTGGCTTGACTACCCACGTGAACGGGCGAAGATGATTCAGGAGAGTCAATGGCAGGCGATTTTGCGTTATTTTGATGCCTTTGAGAAGTATGCCAACGAGGCCGAGCGCGTGATTCGTGCCAATAATCGTAACATCAGCATGCCAAATCGTCCTCACGCACCTGCGTTGACGGTGCGCAATGTCCCTAGTCAAGATGCCCCGGCCAGACAGCGCAATACGCGTTTCGTCTTCTTCTACGAGAGCGATATGAATCGATTGGAGCAGAGCTTACGCGAGATGAAAATTTATATTGAGTCTACACAGAAACTGATGTAGAAGCATAAAAAAGCTTATATTAAGGAGAAGCGTATGAAGAGAATTTGGATGATAGGATTTTTGGCCTTGGCTACCTTGAGTGTGGCATCGGCTGCACCACAGGTAGAGGTGCGATTGGTGGCGAAGAAAGACGACAAGAAGAAACCGCAAGTTCCCCAACCACCAAAGGAGCCATCGTTTCGTTTGGTAGATGTGCCGTTGGTCAATTATGTCTTGATTACCGAGAAGGATTGGCAGGCGCTTGAAGCCTATTTCGATGCTTTCGACCAATATGCCGAGGATGCCGATCGTGAGCTTGCTAAGATCAAAAAGCTCAAGAAGGAGAAAAAGCGTCCTAAAGCGCCTCGTTTGAATCTTAGCGCCGTGGCCTCCAATGAGTTGCCTGCCTTATTGCGCAACTCTAAAGAGAAGTATCTCTCCATCAGCGACAGCGATCGCCGTACCCTAGAGAGTAACCTCAAGGAGATGCGTGAGTATATTACGGAGACACAACGTCTCTTTAATAGTAATACGAAATAAATTCATACAAATTACATAGTAATTTCATAATAATAGATTACTATGTATGTAGTTGATACCCTACACTTCATATTGTATGGAGTAAAGAGAGCAGGTTGCATCGTTGATGAACTTGCTCTCTTTTTATGAGAAATTTTATACGGGAAATTGCACCCATAGGGCGCTAAAACCGACAAATAATCCGATACTAAAGTCGTTTTGGAGATGCTGTTGCTCGATGCTATCTTTCCAGAGTTTGATATTGCTGGTGCCTCGTAACGCAACATTGACCGTTATCAGGGTTGAACCATCATCGGGGCTAAAGAGCGGGATATTTCCGCCTAACTCGAGGGCAAAGTAGGGAAAGATCGAGCTGGACAAACTGCCAATATCCCCTTGCTCACTCTTTCCTTGCGTAGCATAGCCCATGCCTAGACCATAGCCACTATAGAGCAAGCCCATGATGGTGGTGCGAAACATCACACCGGCGTACATCTCGTGCCAGTTGACTTTAAAGCTTTGCTCATTATCGAGATAGCCGATGGCGGTGCGGTGGGCGTGATAATAAAATTCTGGCCCAATACTGATGAAGGGAATGGGTAAAAATTCATAAGAGAGACCCAAGCCAAAGCTCCCATTGAGACGTTTTAGCGCGATATCGCTGGAGGTGAGACCGATATTTTGATCTAAGGAACCGCCAAAGCGCAAGCTAACGATATGCCCTGAACCGATGCCTAAGAGACTCTCGGCAAAGAGCGCCGGCGTTACGATAAATAAGCTTACTAGTAGTACTCTTTTTACGAGTGATGTGATGATGTATTGCATACTCTTCTCCTTTTATGCGCCAAAGCCGGCAAGGGTATCGCCAATATAGAGGCTTACACCCACAAATAACCCGACGCTAAAGTCGTTCTGAAAGTGCCCTGCTTCGGGTTGTTCTTTCCAGATGATGATGTTGCTCGTGCCACGCAGTGCCAAATGCAAGCCTAAAGTCATGTCATTTTTGCCAAGAGCGCCTAGAAAGATGTAAGGAATGTGCGTGCCTAGCTCCATGACAAAGTAAGGATAGACCGATGAGCTGACGGCGTAATCGTTTTTATCGAGTTTGGGCGTGAGGGCAAAGCCTGCGCCACCGCCAATGCCCCAGTAAAAGAGACCCATCAGGTTGAGTTTGAGTTGCCCGCCTACCGAGAGCTCTTGCCAAGAGGCCTTGTAGCTGGTCTCCTCGACGCTAAAATTTGCCGTGCGGTTGGCGTGGTAATGAAATTCTGGTGAGATACTAATAAGCGCCACAGGAAAGAAGTCATAGGTGAGCCCCATGGTAAAGTTTCCGCGTACGCTGGCGTACTGATAGACCTCGTCGATGCCTTGAATTGCTCCCACATTTCTGTCGACAGCGCCACCAAAGCGCAAGCCAATGATATGATCGAGGGCAAAAAGCGAGGTACTACTCATCAAGATGAGCCCAATAAGCATACTTTTTTTGATAAATTGCATAAATTTCTCCTTTGTTTAGTAGTAGTCACTTAAGGGTGATGCACTGTCGTCGTAGAGCCACCCGAAGGATAGTCCTACATAGATGCCAAAGTCTTGACGGTTTTGCATCGTGCCTAGGGTCATGGGATTGCGAATGTCATAAAGATTGCGCGTGTAGCGGAATGCGATGTGAAAGGCTATCACCGTCGAACCATCCATATCACCAAAGGAGTTACCATTGAGGGGAATGTTGCCGCCAATTTCACCCACCAAGTAGGGATAGACCGAGGATTTGGACGCTTGGCTTAGTGCTTGATTACTCTTGGCAACGGTGGCATAACGCACGCCCAATCCTGCTGACGTATAGAAGTAACCCAAAGCCGTAAATTTGAGTTGTAAATCTCCTCCCACCTCGTGCCAACTGCTCTTAAGGCTCGAACCATCGACCAAGGTTGCGCGGTTGGTGCGGTGGATATCGCTATGAAAGCTAGGCGTTAGTGCCAAGAATGGCATGATTAACCAGTCGTAACTTACCCCCACCCCAAAAGATGCGGTATTGCGTTGCATGGCTAGCGGATTGCTGGCAACCGCTACGAGACCGATGTTCTTATCGATTGAACCGCCTAAGCGAAGGCTAACAATATGCCCCATGGCAAAAAGGGAGCTCGCTGGCATCAACCATAGCCAAACAAGCACGCCAAAGTATCGTTTCATAATAGCTCCTTACGGTTAAATATACGCTATTTAGCCATCTTTGCCAAGTATGCGATGAAAAGAAGGAGCTAACGTTATCGATTAGCCAATAACACTTGGCCCCAATACTGCGCCCACAAAGAGATTGATGCTGGCTGGGCTGGCAAAGACGCCCTTGGCGGGTTTAAAGGCTAATGGATTGATGCTAGCTTTGGTGGCGATGTTGAGATAAATACGATATTCGCGCTGGAGAATAGCAGGACCTACGGGGATGTTTCCGCCTAGCTCGAGGTGCAGGGTAGGGTGTAACGACCAGACCGAGATGGGATCGGCAGGTAAGAAGGTACTATGAGAGAATTTTGCTTTGGTGTTGTAGACCACGCCTCCGCCTAACCCAGCATAAAAGATCATCAGCATGTGATATTTGACGGTTGCTTCTAAGCTCATTTCATTCCACTTCGCCTCGACAATGCTAGTATCAAGGGCGGTAAAGAAGCTTTTTCTGGCAAAATTAAATTGCATCGCCGAGCCTACCGACCAATGGCCATAACCATTGGGGCTACTCTCAAAGACCAGATCGTAAAAGAGATTAAAGCCTCCGCTTAGCTTAAAGGGGCTGTCAAAATCCATTGGCGTGGAGAGCAGACAGCTATTACCCCGTCCATTGGCTAGGTCTAGTGAGCCACGCAAGCCGACATTGTGTCCCAAGATACCTGCGTGTAGCGGTACGGTGGTGAGAAGTAGAAGGGTAAGAAAAAAAGTGGTGTAGATTTTTTGCATGATATTATTCCTTATCGATTTAACATGGATGATTAGCGGGTAAATGAACAATTTTTGTGCCGTGCCACTGCACTCCATAGAGTTGTGGCTCCAGCTGATGGATGTTTTGATAGGTTACGCCCTTGCCCACGATGAGTGTGATTTTACCTTGGGCATACTCGGCGAGGGCGCGTAAATGTTCAAGGTTCTCCTCGATGGGATTATTGGCGGGGCTACCGTGGGTAAGCAGATACGCTACGCCTAAATCTTGAAGGAGATCGATGCTCTGCTGTTGCATGGCGGTGGGAACGAGGTCGAAGGCCATGTGAAAGGTGGTGGCTTTGGGTTTGATAGCATTAATCAGTAACTGCATGGTGGCGATATCGATGTGGTTCTCTTTGGTGAGCGCGCCTACGACAAATCCTTTAATGCCATCAAGCTTCTTTAAAAGAGCGATATCTTCAAGCATAATGGCGAGATCGGTATCGTTGTAGCAGAAGGTTCCGCCATGCGGACGAATCATCGCGTGGATGGGTTTGTTGGCTTGCAAAGCGCTATCACTGGCATATTGCGCTACGCCGAAGCTTACCGTGGTGCCGCCTAAGGCGAGATTATCGCAGAGCTCGATGCGACTGACCTTTGGATGCGCCAAGGCTTGAGCTAGTGCTGTATGATTTTCGATACAAATTTCATAAGTCGTCTGATTATCCACCAATCTTGAATCCTTCTGCAACAATTATAGCAAGTTTTCTCCTTTTTGGGAAGAGTGCCACTTCCCCTCTAGTCAAAGGCGAGAGATTTAGCGTATCTTTAGGACAAGTGGATGATTCCACGGCTTTTACAATTTCTTAATTTTTGTCTTAAAGTAGACGATAGACTAAAAACATATAATAGGTATTAGGAGGATAGTGTGCAAATAAAGAAAGGGCTCTCTGATAAAGAGGTCGCTGAGTCGCGAGTAAAACACGGTAGCAATGGGTTTGCGCCGGTCAAGCCGATCTCATTTGTAAGACGTTGGCTAGGTAATTTTGGCGATCCGATGTTGCTGATTCTGTTGGCCGCGCTCTTGGCTAGCAGTGCGATTCAGATCTTGCATTACGTTAAAGGGAAGGATGTGGAGCTCTTGGAGCTCTTGGGTATTGCGATGGCGATTTTGTTGGCATCATTGACTAGCGCCTTCTTTGAGCATAAAAACGAGAGCTCTTTTCAGGCGTTGCAAGAGAGCGCCAATAAGGTGGCGGTGAAGGTCTATCGCAACCACAAGGTTAGCCAGATCTTTATCGATGATGTGGTGGTGGGCGATTGGATTATGCTGGGCGTGGGCGACAAAATTCCTGCCGATGGCTATATCGTTTGGGGATCGGTTTCGGTGGATCAGAGCATGCTCAACGGCGAGAGCAAAGAGGCACACAAGAGCGAGAGTCCGTTGATTTTGGAGGCCATGGGCGATGATTTACTCGATGCGCATCAGGTGTATCGCGGTACTACGGTGCTTGATGGGCAGGCTCATATGGTGGTGTTGGCGGTGGGCGAGGCAACCATTTATGGCTCGATTGCCAAGTCGCTTACCCACACCGAAGAGCGCGATACGCCTTTGAAGGTTAAGCTTAAGGTTCTTGCTAAGTTGATTAGTCGTATTGGGTACATGGGCGGATTGTTGATGGCGCTCATCTTTTTTTCCCGTCAGGCGATGACGCTGGGCAGTAATTGGGAGCAGATTAGTACCGTTTATGCCAACGATTTTCCTAAGCTTGTTGACCATATCCTCCAGGCGTTGATGATGGCGGTGGTCTTGATTGTGGTCGCTGTTCCCGAGGGCTTGCCGTTGATGATCGCGATTGTCAGTGCGATGATGATGCGTCGGATGTTAAAAGATAACGTGTTGGTGCGTACCAATTCGGGCATCGAGACGGCGGGTTCGCTTAATATTCTCTTTACCGATAAGACTGGTACCATCACCAAAGGCGCGCTCGAGGTGGTTACGCTCTGGCAGGCTGGTGCTATCCAGAAGAGTGCCAATAAGATCTTAATTGAGACGATTTTGCATAGTGCGCAGTCAGAGTACTCCGAGGAGCAAGGGGGTGCCATTGGCGGGAATAGCACTGATCGGGCGTTGCTTAATTGGGTGATGAGCCATTATGCCTCTATGGTCAATACGATTACCGAGCGAAAAATTTTGGATCGGGTGGCATTTAATAGCGATCGGAAGTGGTCGGCGGTGGTTATCGAGCATAACGGGTCGCCCTTGAGCCTGATTAAGGGTGCGCCTGAGCGCCTTTTACCGCTAGCGATGCATTACTATAATGCCGAAAATAAGATTCTTGCTTTTGATGAGGAAAAGCGTCAAGAGATGGAGCAATTGATGCATGAGTGGTCTAGCCAGAGCATGCGTATTTTGGCTTTTGCCACCCGTGCTGGCGCGGTAGATGGCCAGCATGATCTGGATGGATCGTTGGTGTTGATGGGGCTGATTGCGATTCGTGATGAGATTCGCCCCGAGGTGATCCCTGCGATTAACCAAGTACGACGCGCTGGCGTGCAGGTGGTGATGGTGACAGGCGATCGCAAAGAGACGGCGGTAGCGATTGCTAAGGAGGCGGGTATTTTGGATGAGGATGGCATTGCATTAGATTCAAGCCAACTCAATTTACTTAGCGATGCGGAATTGGTGGAAAATTTACCCAAGTTGGCGGTGGTGGCTCGGGCGTTACCTGCCGACAAGAGTCGATTGGTGCGCTTGGCGCAGTCGAAGAATTGGGTGGTGGGCATGACTGGCGATGGGGTCAATGACTCCCCTGCTCTCAAGCTTGCCGATGTCGGCTTTGCCATGGGTAGCGGAACGGAGGTTGCCAAAGAGGCTGGGGATATTATCATTATGGATGATAATTTTGTCTCGATTAGACAAGCATTGCTTTATGGAAGAACGATTTACAAAAACATTCAGCGCTTTATGGTCTTTCAATTGACCATCAACTTATCGGCACTTTTGGTTACCCTCCTCTTTCCGTTATTGGGATTCGATCCGCCTTTAACGATTACACAGATGCTCTGGGTAAACTTGGTGATGGATAGCTTAGCTGCCTTGGCCTTTGGTGGCGAAGTTGCGGTACGACGCTATCTTAATGAAGCGCCTAAGCGTCGGGATGAGCCGATTTTACGCCCCTTTATGCTCGAGCAGATCACCGTGATTGGCGTGCTGATCTTTGCGATTAGTGTTTACATGATTTACTCGGCAGATATTCGTCTCTTCTTCCCTTACGAACAAGATATTCGCAGTAGTTGGTCTACCGCCTACTTTACCTTCTTTGTACTGGCAGCATTGGTCAATGCCTTTAATGTACGCACCAATCGCCTCAACCCCTTAAGCGACATCATGGGCAATCTCATGTTTCTTAAAGTGATGGCGGGAATTTTGCTCATTCAAATTCTCTTGAGTAGCTTCTCTGGCCCGATTATGCACGGATACGGCATTAGTTTTGTGGGTTGGTTTATCGTGGGTGGCTTAGCAGGCATGGTCTTTTTGGCTGGCTTGGTGCACAAATTGATTCGCACCCAAGTTCGCAGAAATGAGTAGTATCGGCAGTAAATAAGGAAAGTTAAGTCATTTTTTAAAAAGGAGATAAAAATTGAGGATTAGGCAAATTGCTTGATATTTTTTCGCAAATGATGTATAATCATCAAGAGAAGTCTCTTAATGATAGAGAGATTATTTCATACTTATTGTAAAGGGGAATAAAACCAATGAAAAAAATTCTAGCTGGTACTGCTTTATCGTTGTTCTTACTATCGGGTATGGCGTTTGCACAAACGGCCGCTATCGACGCGCAACAAGAGCGCCTTGATGGCTTAGTAAAAGAGCTCGAAGAGGCTCAACGCGTTGCAAACGAAAATGCACGCATCGATCAACTCTCTCGTGAGGCCTTTGAGCAACAGAGCAAGGAGATCAGCGAGCAAGAGAGCCGTGATAACATCGATCGCTACCAACAACAAATTGATCTAGAGAATACTCGTGCAGAGCGTATCGCTATCGAAATGCAACGCATCGAAGAGCTCATCGAAAAGATCAAAGAAGAGTCCGAAGCCCTTCGCCAAGCTCGCCTTGATGAGTACAATCGTCAAATCGAGATCGAGCGCAAGAAGATCGAAGAGATCAAACAGCGTCGTATCGCAGAGCTTCAAGCTCAAATCGATCAACAACAATCTGAGCTCGAAACCCTTCAAGCCGAACTTGAAGAAGCACAAAATCAAGGAACTGAGACGCAAGAGTAAAATCGCATCGATGACTTAGTGGTTTACAAGGGAGAGCCTAGGCTCTCCCTTTTTTGCTCTTTACAAACGAGAAGAAAATTGGTATACTCTATCATATGAGTGAGCAGAGACAAACATTGGTGTTATATAGCCGTAAGCGTCAAAAAATGAGTTCCCTTCAGACTTATGCCACGATCTTTGCTAATATTTGGAAGCATCGCTGGTTTATTTGGATTCTCTTTGCACGCGACTATTTTATGGCAAATAAGCGCACCTTTTTAGGGTATGGTTGGCTTTTGTTAGCGCCCCTGCTCTCTTCCATGAGTTGGGTGGCGTTAAACCTTTTGGGCGTTCTTAATACCGGTGAGATTAGTGTGCCTTTTCCTCTCTTTGTCTTGATTGGCACCAGCTTTTGGACACTCTTCTTTAATACTTATGCCAATAATGTCGATCTCTTTAGTATTGCTAGTGGCATGCTCGGATCGGTTAGTTTTCCGCACGAGACGCTCATTATTGCGCAAACCATGAAAGCTTTAGCGAACTTTTTTATCTCCTCGGTGCTTAATTTTACCATTTTAATTATTTTTGGAGTCTATCCTACCTTTGCGTGGTTACTTTTGCCCTTCATGTTAATGCCGTTAATCTTTTTAGCTGGTGGGTTTGGGCTTCTTTTGATGGTAGTGAAACACGCACTTCCCGACTTAGAGCGGGTGTTTGCCTTTTTTCTTCCGATGCTCATGTATATTACGCCGATTGTCTTTTTACCCACGCAAAAGAGCGAGAAATTCTTCTTTTTGATTAAGTATAATCCCCTCACCTATCTCATTGGTGTACCTAGAGATATTGTCTTATTTGGACACAGCGATTTTTGGGGGTTTTACGGTTGGGCATCCGTTGCCTCGGCGCTCTTTTTCTTACTGATGGTGAGAGTATTCTACATAGCCGAAGAGTACTTAATTGAAAAATTATATTAATGAGGACAAGATGAGCGAGGATATGCACTATTGTAGCGATGAAGAGGCGGTGGTGGTGGTAGAGAAGGTGAGCAAGAAATTTACGCGTTCTTTACGACGTTCCTTGTTGTACGCTAGTGTGGATATTTTACAGGCGCTGATGCCGATATTTAGTCCCAAAATTAGAGATGATACGCCAGTTTCCTTACGTACGGGGGAGTTCTTAGCATTAGACAAGATCTCCTTTCGCTTAAAAAAAGGCGACTCTCTAGCGCTTTTGGGGGTTAATGGATCGGGAAAAACAACATTATTACGTTTAATTTATGGAATTTATCCCTTTGATCGTGGGCGCATTGAGGTGCGTGGTAGAATTGGCGCGTTGTTAGCTGCGGGGGTGGGGTTTCACCCCCAAATGACCGGACGGGAGAACATTTATGTTAATGGTGCAATTTTAGGCATGTCCAAAGAAGAGATTGATCGCCATTTTGACGATATCCTGCAGTTTGCCGATATTGCCGAATTTATTGATGCGCCTTCGGGTACCTACTCTTCGGGCATGCGGGTTCGCCTTGGTTTTTCCATCGTTATTCATGCGGATGTGGATGTGCTGATTGCTGATGAGGTCTTGGCGGTAGGCGATGGTGCGTTTCGTGAAAAGTGTTTTACGCGTATTGACGAACTAAAGGCACGTGGTGTCTCGATTATTTTTGTTTCACACGCCTTAAATCAGGTTAGCAGAGTTTGTGAGAAGTCGCTTTATTTGCAAAAAGGAAAAATGATTGCATTTGGTGATACCGAAGAGATTTTAGCTCTATACATGGCAGATAATCCTGGGGTTTAGCGGTTGGCTTTTTTACGATAGAAGTGAGATAAAAGGTGTATGAAGATGGTAAAAAAATATAAAAAGTGGTATGTTTTAATAATAATTGCACTCTTCATGGCTTTTCTCCCGGTAAAAGATTGGCTGGAAACAAAGAATCAAAGCATCTTACGCGTGGGTATTCTTGGCATTCATCAAGCAATTGATCCGCATTTAAGTGATAATGAGTATATTGGGCATATCTATGGGCAGGTGGTAGAGCCTCTCTTTAGGGTGGAAGATGGGGTGTTGGTGCCGTTATTGCTGGAGAAGATTCCGGTTGTCAGTAGTGATGGGTTGAGTTATCATTTTACGTTGAAAAAGGATATCTTTTTTCATAATGGTTCGCAGATGAGTAGTTATGATGTGCAGTTCTTTTTTGAGCGAATGTTTTTTACGCACTATCCGGCGGTGAATGTGACCTCTTTTTTATCGATTGCTGGGGCTAGGGATCTTTTAGCCGGTCATACGCAGCATTTAGCGGGTTTTGAGGTGCTTAATCACTTGGAGTTTATGATCTATTTGGAGCAGGTGGATCCCTTCTTTTTGTATCGACTGTCAGCGGTGAATACGGGCATTTATTCAATGGAAGCCTTTTTAAACGCGCCGTATCAGTGGGGATTGAGCACACTGATTGGCAGTGGTCCTTATCAATTGCTTGAGTATCAACCGCGTAAGTGGATTCATCTGGAGACGTTTGGATCTTATCATCAAGATCGTGATACAGTTTCGCGGGTGGAGTATAAGATCTATGATAATAACTTACTGATGCTGGAGGATTATCTTCAGGATAGGATAGCACTTATCCCGCTTGCTTGGCATGAGTATCAGGAGAACAGGCGTAGGATTTCTCCTAATGAGGTCTTTATGCATGAGCGCCCTGCGGGCTATTCGCTATTGCTTAACCAGAGCCATCCGATCTTATCGGATAAACGGGTGCGTCAGGCGATTGCCTACGCCCTAGATCGTCGTGAACTTCATGAGCGATTTTTTGTGCATAATCATCAAATGATCTATAATTTTTTACCAGAAGATTTACTTGGATCTACCAGCGAGCGGTTGAGCCCTTTCCGCGACATAGAGAAGTCTAAGGCGCTCTTGCGTGAGGCAGGCTATCCTAATGGGTTTTATCTGGTCGACTATTATACGAATAGAAGTACTTTTGTGGTAGGTCAAATTCTCCAAGCACAGCTACGCCAAGTGGGTATTAATTTAATCTTACTACATAAAGATTTAGCCGATTGGGATGCGATTAATCAGCGTGGGGAATTTGCTTTTATGCTCTATACTCCGCAGGTTATCTATATGGATCCGGATAATTTTTTGTATCCGCTTCTGCACTCAAGCAGTCGCTTATCTAAGATGTTCGAACTGGGTAACCCTGCTTTAGATCAAGCCCTTGAGTGGGCGCGTACTGTGCCTGATGAGCAAGAGCGCAAGTATCTTTATCAAGCAATGGAGCGTTTTATTATCGCCGAGGAGCAATTTATAATTCCCCTACTCTTTTTACCGGAGATATTTTTGGTAAAGAAAGAGTGGCAAGATAAGATTGGTAAATATCAGCATCCATTTTATCTACGTTATGAGGATATTGCTTAATTTAGGAGAAAGAGCGCGCGGATTTTTTTACTTTTTATCATCACGAGGCAGGTAAGATAGCCTAAAAATCCGCCATGAAGCATGCCAACAAGGACATCGCTAAAGAAGTGCGCGCTTAAGTAGAGGCGAGAGAGTGCAGTGATCATCGCCATACTTAGGGCAATCATCATCCAGCGCATCTTGGGGATAAGGGTTAGGGGCATGGTTAGCGCAAAGACGAAAGAGCTGTGTCCGGAGGGGAAGGAGTAGCCTTTTGCCAAATGTCCTGCTTGACGGATCCACTCGTAGGTTTGGCTTGGTCGCAAGCGGGTGAAGCTGGGTTTCCAGAGAAATTCCACCAAAAGCAAGGAGCTTAGACCGGCAACTAAGGATGCGATCGCAAAAAATCGATACTTAGGAACAAAGAGCAAGCCAAGAGAGAACAATACCAAGAGTGCTGGCAAGAGATTCGTTAAGATAACGAAGCTTTTATCCAACCATGCGGGGGGATTGATTTGGGAAAAAACCGTCAATACTAGCCAGTCAATATCATCGATAATGCGCATTGTCAACTCCTACCCTATTGTAGCAGATCCCACATAGTCTGGCAAGGGCGGCTTTATTTGCGTTGACAATACCCGCTCCTTGTGATAGAATTAAACCTAGAGGAGATTCATGATGATAGTTAGTGATGTAACCTATAGCGAGGTTCTCGGCTTTGATTGGAATTACTCGCTCTATCTGCCTGAGGATTTTGCCCAACGATCCTATCCGATTCTCTATTTATTGCATGGGGCCTTTGGTCATCATAATGATTACGTCTATCATGCGAATTTAAATGAGATGGTCAATCATCTTATGCAAAAAAAGTTGCTCCCACCGATGATTATCGCCATGCCTGATGGCTTTAATAGCTACTATGTGGATGTGGGATCGCTTAAAATGGAGTCGGCGATTATTCAGAGTTTTATTCCTTATATAGAAAATACTTACGGTATTCATGTCTCCAAGGAGGAGCGCTTTATTGCGGGTTTATCCATGGGCGGATATGGGGCTAGTCGCTTTGCTCTTACCTATCCTAAGCTTTTTAGTCGCGCCTACCTCTTTTCTCCGGCGGTGTGGGTAGAGCCTAATACGCACTGTGCGGTGCGGGCGAAATTTCATCTTTTCACCCAAGGTCGCAAGCCCTTTTGTCAGGAACTTTGGCAAAAATATCATCCCTTATCCCTCTTTGCTAGCTATCAAAAGAGTGCCTCACCGGTGCATTTTTATGTGGAGAGTGGCGCGCAAGATGAAATTGTCGCGGTGCATGATGTCAATTTTTTTGTGCAACAGCTCAAACGCGTGGCGCATGTTAGCTATCAAGTGGATGATGGATCTGGGCATAGTTGGGATTTTTGGCGGGGGGCAACCCAACGGATGTTCTTAGATATTGGTCAAGTCTTGCAAAAAGAGGCTGAAGCATGAGGCTTGCGGAGGTCTCCTCGGAGTATACGGTGTTACTTAAAGCTTATCAGCAAGCGTTTATTTTAGCCAAAGAGATCTGTCATGGCGCGCCCGAGCTTACCGATGGCATGCGTGTGGAGGCGTGGTTGGTTTGGGTCGAAGATCATAAATATGTGGGGACCTTACCGGCAGGTCGCGTGCTCTCGCATAGCTATATTCTACTCAACGACAAAGAGGATAAAGTCTTAGGAATTATCAACTTAAGGCACTATCTTAATGATTATTTACGTAATTTTGGTGGACACGTGGGCTACTCGGTGGCACCCGATGCACGTGGGCGAGGCTACGCGAAGCTGATGGTAGCGCAGTTACGACCGCTTGCAGTTGAATTTGGTTTAGATAGGTTGCTACTCACCTGTGAGGAGTCTAATGTGGCTTCGCTTGCGGTGATTAGATCGACGGGTGCATGCTATGAGGATCGCCGTTTGGATGGCAATCGCCGTTGGATTTTACGCTACTGGTTGACAATCAGCGAGCAATAGAGTAGACTTTAAGCGGAGGAGATTATGCGTAGGTTAGGCTATTTGGTGAGCATCTTTCTACTCTTTTCCATCCCGATTTCGGCACAAGCGATGCAACAGAGCGAGGATCTCAAGAAGATCTATTTATATACCATGCTTATCTTTATGGATAATATTGAGAGCGAATATCGTCTTGATGCGCGTGCGCCACAGAGCTGGCAATTATTGGATAAGTTGCATCAAGAGCGTATTGGCTACTCGGCGCAAAAGGGTGATTATCTTGGGCAAGAGGCGCAATTTACCGCGGAGATTGTCAAACACTTTAGCCCCGAACAGGTCAAGATATTGAAGAAAAAAGGTCTGCTTGACGTCAACACTATGGCAGGACAGGTGCTTGCTTATGAATTAATATACAAAGAGCATCCCCTTGGTGGCTATCACTTTTTAGCAAAGGAGCCTAATCTGCGTCAGCGCTTGCATTTAGCCTTTGGTAGTAAAGAGATGGGCAACTTTTTGTTAGATCAAGAGGCGATTTGGGGAGAGTATTTAGGGCTGTGGATGCTGATTGTACGTCAGCGTTATGGAGAATTTCAAGCACTGATGAGTGCGCATGTTCGTGATTATAATGCCGAGCTAATCCGTTTATCCGAAAGAACTTAATCCTATCTATCCCCTCGCTCACTCACTCTAAAAAACGGCTCTAAATGTTTGCTACTATAGACAACGCGCGCTAATAGTTTATCGCGATCATTGCCGTCGAGAAAGAGGTAATGTTGGTGCGATCTAAAGGTTGCTTGCGTCATGCGATAAGCACCAAAACGCTTGCCCTCGGCTTGGGCTTGATACAAATCTTCGCCAAGGGTTACGGTTCCATGACTCTCTTTAATCGCATCGTGATAAAAATGAACGGTTACTAAAAGGTTCTTTTGCATATTTATGCATACGCCTTGAATCGTGAGATCCTCTGCATAAAGTATGACGGCTAAGCCTATTTTTCTATAAATATAGAAGAGATGATCCTGCAGATAGTACCAATCATCGGCTCTGCCTAAGCGCTCTAATAAAAGATCTTCCTTGGCGTTAAATGGAAAGGTGTAGACTTTTTCCTCAAATTGTAACGTAAACCCGTTTGCTTCTAAGTAAAGAAGATAAGAAGATACGTCTTCATGTGTGGTGAGATACGGTTTTTGCGCTGATTTCGTGTCGGCTTGGGAGGTTGTGAGGAGTAGAAAAATCAGAAGAGCGAATTTGTTCATCGCTTTAGCATAGCCGAATTGAGGCGTTTTGTCAAATTGACTAAGATTGCTCCTTTTTTGTGCGTAATCTTAAGCTAGACAAGAGAATAAAAGTATGTTATGATGAAGTGATGGAGAGAAAAAAATGCAAAAAAGAGTGATGTTACTTTGGTTTTTATTGAGTCAATTGACCTTTGCCGATGAGTTAAAGCTTCTTTTTGCTGGCGATATTATGGCCCATGACGTTAATATTGTGATGAGAGATTATCATTTAATTTATAAAGAAATTAAACCCTATCTCGATACGCATCATTTAAATTTTGCCAACTTTGAGAGCGTGCTTAGCGATACGATTTTGCCGCAGGGTTACCCACGCTTTAGTGTTCGTTCGGCATATGCCCAAGCAGCGATTGATGCCGGATTTAATGTCTTTAGCTTGGCAAATAATCATACAGCGGATCATTTTCATAAAGGAATTTATGATAGTATAAATTCTTGGAAAAATTTAAAAATGAAGTATCCATGGATTCAATATTCTGGGTTAAAAAAGGCGGAGGATGCTATCGATTTTGAGATTATTCATGTGAAAGGATTACGCGTTGGTTACGTTGCCATAACTGAATTTTTGAATTGGCAAGAGCATCAAGATGTGGGGCATGAGCTGGTGAATGTGCTCAATTTTCGTCGCCGTGCGGAGGTGGATCGCTTGATTACGCAGGTAAAAGCGCTAAAGAATCAGGTGGATATGCTTATTGTTTCGTATCATGGCGGGGTTGAGTATGTACGCAGTATTGAGGAAGATAAGTTCTTATTTTTTAAGGAGTTAGTTGATGCGGGCGTAGATATTGTTTGGGCGCATCACCCGCATGTGATACAACCTTGGGTTATGTATAATGAGGGAATTATTATTAATAGTAATGGCAATCTTATCTCTGGACAGACATGGGCAATCCAAAGTCATCAGGCGGAGAGCGACCTTGCTTATCGTGGCGACTCCCTTCTCTACTCGGTGAAGGTTAACATCTTGGATGATGGTTTGGATATTAAGATGGAACATATTTATGCAGTAAGCAATTATCGTAAGGCAAATACCGGCATGGTGATTATCGATTTGAGCAAGCTGAAGGAGTACGACTTTTTATCTCCTGCTTGGCTGGCTTATTATGAGCGTCGGCGCATCCTTATGAAGCCCTTTATGGATGGAGTAATAAGAGCATAGAAGGTTCTATGCTCTTGAATAGATTGGCTAAAGATCTGCGATGATGGTTTGCATTTGTTGTTCGGCCTCTAAGACGATGAGGACGAGTTCGCGGATTTCAAAAAATTGCAAAGAGTAGTCGTAGCGTGCTTGGAGCTGGGGAAATTGTGCATGCAAAAAGGCAACTAGTACGACAAATTCCCAAGCTTTTAGCTCTTGTTCTTTGATGGTCATCGGCAAGTTTGCGTCGGCAAAGCGGGCATCAAATTCTTGCATAAAGAGATAATCGAAGTCGCCTGCCTCTTGGTTGAAGTGCGTCTTGAGGAGATTGGCTTCTCGGTTGGGTTCAACTTGCGCGCGCTCTTGAAAGAGGTGGGTCGCTTGAGTTAAGATATCCTGATAAAAAGCATTCATGCGTCGATCCTGAACCAAGGCTTGCATTTTAGGAAAAATCTGATCGGCAATCGCCGTTACAGGGGCGAGATCTTCTAATAATACGCGGATCTCTTCACGCATCTCTTGTTCGATAGCTTGGTTGCCTTGAGACAGCGGGGCAACCATGAGGCTCCAGTGATCGAGTTGTTCTTCTAGCGTCCATGCATCTTTTTTTGCACGTTCCATAACGGCCAAGATGAGCGCCATGGGATTATTGGTTGATTGACTCATGATTTGGCTCTCGTAGGTGAGGTAGATCAAACGGGCAAAGGCATCTAACTCCACGTTCTCTTTGGCGACGATGGAGAGTGGCTTCTGGAGTAATTGATGGATGGCATGCTGTGCGATGAGCGGATGGTGAAGCGCCCAAGATCCCTCTAAATCCATAAGCTTAATGAGCATATTGTTACTCAATCCGGTAAAGAAGAGGGTCTCTAAGAAGGATTCATAGGCGGATTCTGCAATGGTAAAGATCTCCTCTATCTCTGGATAAGGAAGGGGCGATTCTGCCTGTTGCGCTTGAATGTTGGCTAAGCGCATGTCGATAAGATTGGCAAGTTTGAGAAGCTCTTTTTCTTGGGCAGAAGTTGATGGAACAAAGAGCGTTGCATCGTTGGTTGGCATGAGCAGAGTAGATTGGGCGTAGCTAGGTAGGCCAAAACCAATCAGTAAGATAAGTAATCGCGATAAATTTTTCATCATGTTCTCCTTAGTTATATGTTAAATATCGTCTTTATAAGAAGATAAATGAATGGTTTTTAAGGGAAAGGCAGAAAAAAGCCGATTCTCTAATAAGGATCGGCTTGGGGTAGATTATTTGGCTTTGGCAGCTTTCTTTTCTGCTTTGGCGATATCGGCGAGGTACTTTTTGTGGAAGGCGCGAAGATTCTTGATGCTACTGGCCTCGGTTTTAAGGAGCTCTGCAGGAAGATCTTGAGAAAAGATATCGGCAAAAATATGCTGATAGCGCGTTAAGCGCTCGGTTGGTTGAGGTGATAGCACGGTTGTGGCTAATTGTAAGGTGATAATTCCCAGCATTTTGTTCGTTGTAAGGAGTTCTGGGTGTTCGGTTTGCCAGCGGGTGTAGGCCTCTTGCCCAAATGCCTCGACAAGCAGATTACGGTGCTCGGTGGGGTTGGCAAAGGTCTCATTTGTTACCCAAAAATTGAGTGCGGGGACGATTTTTGTCTCAAAGTCTGGGTGGTTGATGATATCGTTCTTTGCTTTATCAAATTGCTTAATATTCGCAACAGTATCTAAAATACCTTGCGTTATGAAGTTGTCATACTTGGTGTCAATCATCACTTTTTTTCTACGATCTTGTGCATTGAGTTTGGTGAGTTCGTGAAGATAGCGATCGAAGAGTTCGAAGCGATTTTGATGTTTTTCCGTACTATCTGATATTAAGTTGTGGACAAAATTCCATCGAAATAAAAAGTGAAAAAGTGTGCGTTGGTATAAGGAGCCAGATTTATGGCTTAATGCTTCTTCATAAATATAGGCCTCGCGAATGGTAGCATTATTGTTGATAGCTGTTTCCTGCAGATCTTGTAGGTTCTTTCTTTTGTTCCAAGCGGTTTGGGTTTTCTTATACTTGAGTGTAAAATTACGCTCTATGGGAAGCATGGCAGGGTAGGCGAGCGCTTTGTCTTTGATTTCTGCGTTTACCTCTCTGCGCGCATTATTTTCGCTATGCGCGAACGAGGCGGCCTCGAGCATGGCAATCGCCTCCTCGCCCGTTAGCGCGAAAAGGCTAACGGGGAGATTAATGGCAATGGCTAGGAAAAGTAAGGATAAGATTCTCTTCATACGCTTCTCTACTTACCTTTGGCAGCTTTCTTTTCTGCTTTGGCGATATCGGCGAGGTACTTTTTGTGGAAGGCGCGAAGATTCTTGATGGCACCAGCCTCATTTTTGAAGAGTTCTGCGGGCATATCATTAGAGAAGAGATCATCAAAGAGACGCTTGTAGCTATCTAGGCGTGCTTTGTCGCCAGAATGAAGAACGTTGGTGGCCAATTGGATAGCGAAGATGCCAAGCATACGGTTTGCGGTGATGAGATCAGGATGTTCAGTTTCCCAGCGGGTGTAGGTCTCTTGACCAAAGGCCTCGATAAGAAGCTTGCGATGTTCAGAGGTGTTGGAAAAGGATTCACTATTTGCCCATGTCTCCACGATACGCACTTCTTCGTCAAAATTTTTGTAATTGCTGAAACTTTTTTTTGTGTTTTCATAGTCGCTGATTTGTGTCGCGTAAATTAAGACCAGAAAACCAGTGAGATTGTTACCAATATCTGCAATTGCTTTTTTTTGACGCTCATTAATATCCATGTCAGCAAGCTCATGCAGATAGAGATCGAAATGTTCAAAACGGTTGTTGACTTTCTTTCCACTCTCTAAGGGGAGTTTGTAGAGCTCAACATTCTCGAACAGGTCAAAAAAGGCTCTGGCACCCACATTGCGATAGACGGTGTTGCCAACAGGCACATTGCTAATCTTTCTTAGTGTTAGGTAATAGAGATAGGCATCGCGCATCGATCCGTTATTAGGCTTCGCTGTTGCCCCTACACGGGTTAAGATTTCGTGCCAGTTCCAGTTGATGAGCGTACGCTCGTAGTTTTTTTCGAACCCTTTTTCCACAGGGATCAGGGCAGGATAGGCCATCTTTTTGATACCCGCCTCGCGACGGCTCTCATTTTCGTTTTGGGCAATGGAGGTGGCCTCAAGCATGGCAATCGCCTCTTCAGCGGTGAGGGCAACGTTCTTTGCAGCCCAAATCTGGGATCCGGCTGTCAACGAAACAATCAATAAAAGGGAGAGAATTCTCTTCATAGTGTTACTTCCTTGCGTTTTAGGTTAGGCATGATTAGCGATTTTTATTCTTTTCAAATTTAGCGAAAAATCCACTAACAGCTTTAAGCAGTTTGGATTGGGCTCTTTGCGCCTCTTGCGCGGCCTCTTCGTTGGCATAAATGGCTTGATAGGCGGCAATCTGCTCGGCACGATGATCGGGATGCAGGACCATAACCGCCAGAGATAAGGCTAGCTGTCCGGCACTTTCATCAATCGGGCTAATCTGATTCGCCTCTTGCCACTGGGCGATTGCCTCGCCACCAAAAGCACGCTCAAGAAAGTTTACATAGAGCTCTTGATTAAACGCACTCTCTTGCTTGCTTAAATCGAGAAGCTGTTGAATGCGGGTTTTAGTCTTTTCGCTTTTACGGATCTCAATCGAGGCACCATGAAAGCGAGGTGCGACTTTAGCCATCGCGGCCACTAACTTAGCATTTTCGCCTTTAAAGATGTTGCGCATTGCATCTTTACGTACGTCAGGATAAAAGTCAATAAGAATGAGATAGAGAATAACCTTGTCCATGTAGGTGTGCTCGTAGCTTTTGCCTAGGAGCGCCTTGTTGTTGTCTTGCCAACGCTGATTACGACTAAATTGTTGATTGAGTTGATAGTCGTAGAGGGCGAATTTATTGACAATAAAGTTAAGCCCAAAGAGCGCATCATTAACACCCATTTGCTCAAAGACGCTGACGGTAAGAAAGTAGGTCTCTGGGGTAACTTCATTGCCTTTAGCCAGATCGATAGCTTCAAGAATATCGGTATGGCTTGCGCTTAATGCCCCGATAGTTTTATACTCTTTTTGGGTAGCATCGAGAAGCTTCTGGGCTTCAGGAAAGAGAACTTTTCTGCCAGCACTTTTTGCTTGTTGATTCTCCTTTGTCGCGGTAAAAATGGCATGGGTATAGTTATGTCCGCTCTCTTGCGTGAGAGATTGCGCATAGCTGATGGGTAATAGGACGATTAGCAGGAAACTGGCTAACCAAAATTGTCTCATTGTTTACTCCTTTAAAAATGTTGTTTTATACGTTATATAATAATGCATTGATGTAATCTTTGTCAAGCGATTTTATCTTTTTTCAAAGGCTCAATCGTCTTTTCCATCTCTTGGATGAGACGGTTTTGCTCTTGGTAGAGATTGCTTGCCACGGCTTGGTGCTTGTAGACGCGATTGAGGCTTTCGGTGGCAAGTTGGCGATTTTCTGGGTAAATCAATTTTATCGCGACCAGTAAGACCACGATACCCATTGGGCTGTCCATTGAGACATAAATGCCTTTGGTCTGCCAGGCTACCACCTCTTTATGGCCATAAGCTTGAGAGAGGAGTTGGTCGTAGCTAGCTTTGTCGCTTTGAATACCCTTGCCTTGCATCTTTTTTACGTAGCCTAGCTCTTTGGTGAGATTCTTCTCCCATTGGGCTAAGGCTTGATACTCTCTCTTTTTGCTGTCGTGTTTGAGTGCATACGAACTCTCTAGGAGCAGGGTAACATCTTCAATTGCTTGCGTACGACTGAGAGAAAAGGCATTTGTTGTATAAGCAATAAATAAAATGCTCATAAAAAAATATTTCATTTTTATTAATCTCCGTACTTTTAAAAAGGCGACTCCGCAACGGAGTCGCACATTAGGGCTAACGATGCGCTACTTGTTGCCTTGTAGCTGGTTGTGCAACGCCTGCATGCCTTGAATACTCTTGCTCTTCTGTTGCATGAGCGCCTCTACCACTTGTGGATGTGCGTAGATTTGGTTTAAAGCACTCTCCATCTGTTGTGGGTTATTAGGGTATTCTACATCTAATGCCAGTAGCAGAACGACCATGCCCAGTGGTTGGGTCGCCTGTAATCCCACCAGTTGCGGAATATCCCCAAAGACGTTATGGATGGTCTCTTGGAAGATGCGCTCGTTGCTGAAGTAGGGTTTTTGCGCAGCTTCTACATTGCGGGCAATGGCTTTCATGTCTACTTTTGCTCGACGCTTGCTATAGTCTTGAATTTTGGCAACGACTTTGGTCAGATCTTTACTCAACGCTGTTCCATAGGTAAGACCTACATATTGAGCGCGATTCTTCTTGTCGATCTTCTCCATCTCCATGAGTGTAAAGAGATGAATATCTAGCAAACTCAACTCACCGGCAACCTGTGGGCGCAATTGCGTGCGACGTGCAAGATAATCATCACGATGCTCTTCCACTTGCTCTTTAATCGCCTCGGTATTGATCACGCGTAATGCTTGTAGGGTAGCTCCTTGTGCATTTTTAAGACCAAGAGCTTGATAAATTTCGATATCAATTAAGAGCTCGCTTAGCTCCACGTTAAGCTCTTTGGCCTGTGCATTAAGCTCCACCAAACCTTGGTGGTTTACTTGCATCGCACGCACATCTTTAAACTCTTTGTCTAGCGACTTAACCCACTTGGTTACGCGTTTGTCTTGGCTACTGTGCCCCGATAGCACGCTCTGTACCATGCTCTTACTCTGCTCTTTAAGCACGCTCTGCATGAGGTTGCTTTGCGCTAAGACTAGCGAACCTGTGAGCAATACAGAGCTAATAATTAGTAAACGTTTCATACTTGACTCCTTCTATTTGACGCTACCTTCTTAAGAGTAGCAAATTTTATGATTAATGTCAAATGCTAACCAATTTTCATCAGACCACGCATCTCATGACTGATTTCGAGTAATAAGGGCACCACCTTAGGGTGCAGATAAACTTTTGTAAGACTTTGCTGAATTTTATTCACATCGCTCTTGTGTTGTAGGGTGCCAGCCATCACCGCGAGGATCATCCCCATGTTTTCATCACCTGATGGTAAGGAGAGCGCCTTAACCGTATTTTTCCCAAAGCCACTCTCCAAGAGCGACTGATAGGCGCTAGCACTATAAAAGCTCTTGAGGTTGCTGATAGTAACCAGTTCGCCAAGCGCTTGTTGCATGCTCTGGAGATGTTTGAACTTGTCGTATTGGGCAATCACTTTGTCGCCAATCTTAACCAAAGGAAGAATGCGCTTACTCTTTTCAGCACCAAAGTAGAGGCTAAGGAGGTTCTCTTGTTGACTCTCCGGCAACTTATTGAGCGCCGCCAAAAGGCGTAAGACGCGCTCCACATGCCCCATCTTGTTGATGCTCTGTGCCTTGTTGAGTAGCCCTACCCCACTAGAGAGTATTGCATTCTCGCCTGTAAGGCTATTAAGGGAGAGCGTATTAAAGGGATTGGTTTGGTCTTTGCTAGATTTTTGCGCTTTTTTGGAGGCATCCAAGAGCCACATGGTTGGCTCATAGGCATCGTGTACGCCAAGAAATGTAAAGGTCTCCTGCATGAGCAGATACTCAAGCATGGTGATATCCTTGCCTTTAAGTTCGGCACTAAGCGCCATCAGTTCGGCTTGTTGATCGCGCAGTTGAGGCAAAATAGCCAATTTTTTCTTCCAAGCATCCAAATATGCACTAAGCTCTTTTTCGATAGGATTAAAGAGACTCGGATTCTCCTTGCTCTCGGCTTTTAACAACGCATTAAGCCAGTCGCCGGCAGAGGTGGGTAGCACTTGCGCACTAAGGCTAAGGGGAGAGAGCATAAAGAGAAGTAATATCTTCCAATATCGTACCATTTCTTACATAATAATATAAAAAGCTCGACTGTGTCAATGCGTGCCGCCGCCCTCTTTATCTAAATGATTGTTAGTACAACGTTGTACTAATGTCTTCTTGTCTTTTTACTTTAATTTAGCTATACTAGAGAGGACGATCTTGTAAGGGAGGTAAAGCATGAAGATAACCATTTATGGCGCAGGCTATGTGGGGTTGATTGGCGCGGTGGCTTTGGCAAAGGTGGGGCATGATGTCTTACTTTTAGATGTAGATAGCTATAAAGTTGCACAAATTATGCAAGCCATCAGTCCGATTTATGAGGAAAATCTCACTCAGATGCTACAGGAGGTTTTATCTGCCAAGCGTCTTCATGCCTCTACTGATGTGGAATTGGGCGTGGCGCACAGTCCCCTACAGATGATTTGTGTGGGAACGCCCACCAACAGCGACGGTAATGCTAACCTTACTTATGTAAAGAGTGTGGTCGATGCGATTGTTACGCATAATCATGGCAAAGAGAAGAAGATCATTATCGAGAAATCTACCGTTCCAGTGGGTACGCACACGCTGATCCTCCAGTGGATTGAGGCAATCGGTGGTGATCTTGATCTTTATGAAGTTGCGAGTAACCCCGAATTCTTGCGCGAAGGTAAAGCCCTGTACGACTTTATGCACCCCGATCGTATTGTGGTTGGCGCATCCAGCAGTTGGGCGCATGGGTTATTTAGCGAGCTTTATCGCCCCTTTACCGAGCAAGGCGCTCCCCTCCTCTTTACGCAGGTTGCCAGTGCCGAGCTCATCAAACAGGCGGCCAATAGCTTTTTAGCGATGAAGATAAGCTATGCCAATATGCTTGCCGAAGTCAGCGAGCGCGTGGGTGCAGATGTCGGTGAGGTTACTCAAGGTATCGGACTGGATAGGCGCATTGGTGCGCAATTTCTGCAGGCAGGCATTGGCTTTGGGGGTAGCTGTTTTCCTAAAGATGTGCAAGCCTTTATCCGTACGGGCGAGGAGCTGGGCTTGAACCTTGGTCTATTACGCGAGACGCTCCAGATTAATGCCCGTCAGCGCGATCGCCTGATGAGCAAGATTACGCAAGCCTTGGGATCGTTACACGATAAACGTATCGCCCTCTTGGGCTTAGCCTTTAAGCCCGACACCGACGATGTGCGTGAGACCCCTGCCCTCTATTTGGTGCGCGAACTCCTCGGGCGTCAGGCTAGCCTCAATCTCTACGACCCTATCGCGATGCCCAACTTTCAAAAGAGTTTTAAAGCCAGCCCTACCCTGCACTACGCAAGCAATCTACAAGATGCGCTTAACGGGGTCGATGCCATTATCATGCTTACCGCCTGGGAGGAATTTATCCACGCCGACTACGCCACGCTTACTAAGACAATGCCCACCAAGTTTATCTTTGATGCCCGCAATGCCTTAGACGCTAACGTTTTGCGTAAAAACGGTTTTGTGTACTACGGCATGGGCTAATGAGAGGAAGGATTGTAGTGCCACATGGCACCAAGCTCTTTATCCAGCTGTTCTCCGTATCGAAAATTAGCTCCAGCCGATGGCGTAAGGGTGATCTCACCAAAATAAATCTTGCCATCTATATAGTACCAATCAATACGGGCATAATCAAGTTCTGTCATTAGTTTTTTTGAAAAATCAAGCATTTGATTAAGAGCTGGTAATTGATGTTGATGTACTTTAGCATCAAAATTTGCATGGCTTGCGAGTTTGGTTGGCTGATTAAGCTGATTAACAAATAATTGATAACGATAAATATTTTGATTTCCCTGATAGCCTATATTTAAATCATCATTAAGATAAAACATATATTGAAAAGAGCCATCAGGTTGTTTAAACATGTGGAATTTGTAATCAATTAAAGCCTCGCCATTGCCTAGTTGCTTGCAATCTCTTCTCACTCGGGTACATAGCCTGCTCCTACCGCCCAGCTCAAGCCTGCCCATTATAGCCCGGTTTCATTGTATTCCCCTTATCTAGCAAGAGCATAGCACAGCGCGCGCCAAAGACGTTTGCGTATATGGTTTTTTGGGATCTATTTTGGGCGTGGTTAAATTAAACATAATAAATATTTTATTTTGTTTAATTTTCATTAATTGATATAAAAAATATAACTATAGACAGATAGCTGCCATTTATGGTATAATCAACCTGCGCTACCATCATGTTACAGGAGAAAAAGAAGCCGTGAAAAGAGAATTTTTTCGCCGATTAAAGGGATTTCTGGTTAATCTTAAGAAATTACCCCATAGAGTAAAGGCGATTCAAGAAGAACTAGCCTCTATACAACAGCATGAAGCCTCTCTTGGGTATCGTTTGGATTCTCTGGAACAACATGGAGCCTCTCTTGGCTATCGGCTGGATTCTATACAACAGCATGCAAACGCCCTTGATCAGAGCATCGTAGGCGTGGCTGGGGACCAGCACGCAATGCTTCGATCCCTATCGAAACTTCACTATCAACTCTTCTTAAATCAAGTAGCTGCTATCACTTCTCCTAAACCCAAAATAGTATTCATCGCTCAATATGGACATTCTGGTGGGCTTCAAGAATTTCTCTACAAACGCATTCTCTTTTTTAGCAAGGACTTTCACATCATTTTACTTTCGCCTGTTCACTACAGTGAGTCGACCAAATTATTCAATATGCAAGAGCTTAGCATGCTTTTTTTTACAGAAGAGTCGATAGATGCTGTTCTTATCAAAACTGTTTTGACTCATGATATCCGCTGGATAGAGGTACATGATGCACAAAATATGCCAGCCATCAACATCTCTTTACTAAAAAGCCTTGCCCCCCAAAGTCAGATCTCGGTCTTTTTACACTCAGGTCTAGCCTTTTTGGCGCTAATTGAACGGCTAAAAACCCAAGCCGTGGATCGCATTTATGTCTACTCCCAAAGCGTATATAACGATCTCTTGGGGCATGTTGCCTGTCCCATTGTGCAGTATCGTCATCCCTATGTGGTGGAGAATATCTATCAAACGCCCAAGGAAGGGGAGAATAACATCTTGCTGGTTAGCCGCATCGCCCAAGATAAAGAGGCTTCGCTCTTCAACCTCTTAGATGCGCTTAGCCAAAGCAGTTGCACCATTTATATCTCAGGTCACATAGTAGGCGATGAGCCACAGGCGATCGTGCAGAAGATTAAAGCACGCTACCCTAATCATGAGATCCGTTTTATTGGCTACATTGTGGTAGAAGATTACCTTAAAGCCAATATCGGTAAATTCTTATGCATCGCTGGCGTGGGACAGGTCATCGGTGAGGCGCTCTCCTTTGGCTATCCTGCCTTGATGACAAGCATTAAACCTGATAATCAAGTGCTCTTTATTACCCAAGAGAATTGGCGCAGCTTTTGGGATAGAAATTTCGTCTTACGCGATTATCCGGAATTCGTCGAGAATGTGAATCACTACCTAGCCAAACTCATCCAGCGCCAACCCCTAGACGACTTACAGATATTTGAGCAGTGGAAAGAGCATGCCAGCATCGCTAAAATGTATGGCGATCACCTAAAAACCGTACGGGAGTACTACCACTAGTTTTTGAGGTACAGGTGGATACTTTCCTGTTGGGTTTAGAGGCTACTTCTTTCTATGTAGGGATTAATGTCGTTCTTGGTAAGCATGGAATAAGACGTTTAAAAATGTGTCTATTTAGAGCTAATCTTTAAGACTTTTTTTCCTTTTTATGGTATACTAAAATTCGAATAATATTCCTATAGAAGGAAAGTAGTATATTGAAAGTATCGATTATTGTACCATTTTATGATGTAGAGCCTTACTTTCGGCGTTGTTTAAGCATGTGGAATTTGTAATTCAATTAAGGTCTCGCGATTGCCTAGTCGTTTTTCTTCGGTGATGTGTGGGGTTATTCTGGCATAGTGCCTTTCATAGCTACCTGTATGTGGACGTTGCATCCATCGTTCTAATGTCTCTTTTAGCGTCTCTAGCTCTAAATTATTTAACGCTTGATTGCCTATGAAGAAATTTTGCGCATAACCATGGTTGACTTTAACCACGCTGTTGGTATATTTATCGGGGTTAGCGATATAGGCATCGACAAACGCTTGCGCACTGGCAAAGTCATCAATAAGGGGGATAAGGTTCTCCTCGCTACCTAGGAGTTTCCTAACATAGGCTCGTACCCGATACTTATCGGCGAGCAACGGATATAGCGAGCTACTTTGGCAGGTGGTGTGGATACACTTCAGCACCTTTTCGCTAAATAAAGTTGGGTGCGTAAAATCGGGGTATCGCCCAAAATTTGCATGATATCGTTGCAAGCTAGTAACGGCGGTAAAGTGAAAGTATTTCCGACTTAGTAGCTTAGCAGGTACTACTTTTTTGGCAACATGATAATGAAGCCATGTAGGCAGAGCTGCAAAATTACGAGTTCTATAATTTCTAGGACAATGTTGGATGCTACGCAATGTTTGGCGCAGTTTTGCTGGTAAGATTTTTTTAAATAGAGATTTGATTTGTTGCTTCATGATAGCTTATTTTACTTGATTAATATATAAAAATCAATAGCCATGCTGCCTTGTTTTTTCTTCTTACATATGCTATAATAGGGATATTATTCTCGGAAGGAGGTAGGTAGACTTATGCTCGTATCCATTATTGTGCCCTTTTACAATGTAGAGCCCTACTTTCGGCGTTGTTTAGACTCCATCATTAATCAAAGTTATCAAAATTTAGAAATCATCTTGATTAATGACTGTTCCCCTGATAATAGCATCGATATTGCCCGTGAATATGCACAAAAAGATTCGCGTATTCAAATCATTGAGCATGAGAAATCGCTGCATGTCGGTGGTGCGCGGAACAGTGGTATGGCAGTTGCTAAGGGCGAGTATCTTTGGTTTATTGATAGCGACGATGCAATTGCTACGCCTTATGCTGTAGAGCACTTGGTTTCTATTGCCCAGCGTGATGATAGCGATATCATTTTGTTTAATGCTCAATCTTTGACTGAAGATGGCATTTTACACCCATTATATCATTTTTACTCATATGCACATGAGCAAATTTTTAATGAAAAAAATTCTTTCTATACAGCCTTATCGAAGACTTTATATCATGCGAAACGTGAATATGGATATTTTGGTCCTGAAGTTTGGAGTAAATTATTTCGAGTCCATTTTTTAAAGCAACATAATTTTTTATTTTTAGAGCATACTGTGCATCAAGATATTCCATCTTTAATACTTTTTCCTTTGGCTAAAAAAGTTAGTGTATCGCCCTATGTTTATTATAATTATTACCAACGTGAAGGTAGTACCATGCATAGTCAACCACCATCTGATTACTTGGATCATTTTGCTCGTATATTCGACGATATGTGGGAAATTAGTGATAAATATCTTTTTACTAAGCAGGAAGATAATGTTTTTGTTGTAGCTCTTTTTATGCCAACACTGCTCTACAATATTCCTCGTATTGCTCCCTTGTTGACTGAAAGTGAGCGGGCATTTTATTACTTACGTATATATGATTTTTTAAAGAAATATTTATTAGCTCGCTTAGTATTAAAGAATTTTGAGTCTTGGCCATTGGTTATTGGTTACTCTGAATTTTGGCAAGATTTATTTAAGAGTTTTACGGAAGATATTTCTGATATAGAGAAAAGACGTATAGTCCATATTCTTTTTTACCCACGTTTGGAGCAAGAACGTTTGGAACAAGAACATTTGGAACAAGAACGTTTGGAACAAGAACGTTTGGAGCAAGAACGTTTGGAGCAAGAACGTTTGGAGCAAGAACGTTTGGAACAAGAACGTTTGGAGCAAGAACGTTTGGAACAAGAACGTTTGGAACAAGAACGTTTGGAACAAGAACGTTTGGAGCAAGAACGTTTGGAGCAAGAACGTTTGGAACAAGAACGTTTGGAACAAGAACGTTTGGAGCAAGAACGTTTGGAACAAGAACTAATTGCGCGTCAGTTTAGTTGGAGTAAAGTTTTTCGAAGATTAAGAAAAGTCATTAAAATGTTGCTACCGCACGGAATAATACGATTTATTCAAATACAAAAAAGCAAGGAGAGAAAATAGTTCATGCTAGTATCGATTATTGTACCTTTTTATGGGGTAGAACTGTATTTTAGGCGATGTTTAGATTCAATTATTCGTCAAAGTTATCAAAATTTGGAGATTATTTTAGTAGATGACTGTTCTCCTGATAGTTGTTTAACGATAGCTAAAGAATATGCGCAAAAAGATGTTCGTATTAAAATTATTGAGCATAAAACAAATCTTCGGCAAGGTGGCGGGCGAAATAGTGGCATGGTCGTAGCTAAAGGCGAGTATATTTGGTTTATTGACAGCGATGATAGTATTGCATCTCCTTACGCTGTAGAACATTTGGTTGCAATAGCACAACGCGATAGATCGGATATGGTTATATTTAACGCTCAGTCTCTGAATGAAGATGGGATACTTAAAGCCCTTAATCATTTTTATTCTGGAGTGGAAGAGCGTGTCTTTAATGATAAAAATTTGTTTTATCCAGTAATTTTTGATTTTTTGTATTATAATAAGCGTAAGTTTGGCTATTTTGGTCCTGAAGTTTGGAATAAACTATTTCGACGTTCTTTTTTAGAGGAATATCATTTTACTTTTTTAGAAAACACTCTTTATGAAGACATATCTTCTTTAATATTATTTCCTTTGGCGAGAACTGTCACAGTTGTGCCGTATGTTTACTATAATTATTATCAGCGTGAGGGTAGTAGTTCTCATATCAAGCCTCCATCTAGTTTTTTGAATCATTTTCATGCTATTTTAGAGCATATGAGAAAAATATATACTCTTTTTTTAGATAAAAAACTTAAAGATAATACCTTGGTTTTAGCTTTTTTTCTTCCTACGTTGATTTACAGTTTAAGACAAATGGATTCTGTCTTAACAGATGAAGAATGGAAGATGTATGCATTAAAGACCTATAGTTTTCTTAAAAAAGAGTTATATCCAGATATTTCTTTTAAGGACTTTAATCCTTGGCCAAGTTTATTAGGTAATGACGTTGCTTGGGAGCGCCTCTTTCAAAGCTTTGATCAGGAATGTTCTGATAAGAAAAAAATTGAATATATAGAAAATATTAAATCATATTCTTTTGTTAGTCCGATGGTTAAGGATGAAAACAAAAGACTGCAGATATTTTTTGTTATAAAAAAAATATCAAAAATGTTGTTGCCCTACGGGATGGTTCGATTTATTCAAATACAAAAAAGCAAGGAGAGCAGGTAAATTATGAGGAAAGGTACATTAGCTGTCGCACTAGCTATTGATAACAACTATACAAAAATGGCGATGATTGTGTTGGATTCATTGTTTGGTAATTGTCATAAGGGTACGCGTTATGAGTGTTATATTCTAAATTATCATTTATCTGTATCTAATCGTCAGAAACTGATGTCGTTAGTGCAATTATACGATCAGCATAACCTAACATTTTTAGATATTCGTGAGGATGACTATCAGGCACTTAATCACTTCCCAGAGAATCATTTATCAATTTGGAGTTTAGAGATGTTTTTTCGTCTCTATTTGCCAAAATACTTGCCCATGCATGATCGAATACTTTATTTAGATGCTGATATTATCGTAAGGGCAGATTTGAGCCATTTAGCCTCCATTGATATGCAAAATAAGGCAATTGCTGCTAGCTTGGATACGGCGCACTTGGCCCAGTATCCTACACTTATGCGAGGTCTCTATCGTTTAACCTTGCTTTTAAAGGGGGAGATATCATCGGTAGATCGCAAAGAGATTATGAGTTTAAATCAAATAAATTCTGGTGTCCTCTTGATGAATTTAGATTTTTGGCGAGAGAAACATCTCCTTGAGCGCGCACTTGAAATGATAAAAGAGATACAGATTAATGCCGAACAGCTTTTGTTTGCTCCTCATATTTCGTATAATAATCAATATTTACCTCCAGATCAACTATTCCCAGATCAAGACATTATTAATTATCTTACCATTATAGAGCATAAAGATGCCATTTGTCATTTGCCTACGTCCTATAATATTCGCGTATTGTATAATCCTGAAGATCATTTACTAGAGAATGCTTTCAGTGATGAATACCTTGATTTGAATCAAATTGTTTGGAAAGGAGTTACTGATTCTCTTGTTACATGTGACGGAGTGATCTATGACACAATTCAAATTATTCATTTTGCTGGAGTGCGCCCGTGGAAAGCTCAATTTAGTAATCATCCAATAACGCCATTTTTTAGTAAATATGCGCAAAAAGTAGGATTAGAGATGGAGCAGCCAATGGTTCATCAAGAGCAGTCAATGGTTCATCAAGAGCAGAGGCGTAGTTATTGGCGAATCCTTCTATCGCCTAGAAAGATGATTAAAATGCTCTTGCCCTATGGTGTAGTGCGATTGATTCAAATTATAAAATCTCGTTAGTACAACGTTGTACGAACGAGATTAAGGAGTAAATTAGGGGATGTTAGTATCTATTATTATACCGTTTTACAATGTAGAGCGATACTTTAGAGCGTGCTTAGCTTCGATTGTACATCAAACGTATACAACCCTAGAAATTCTGCTGATTGATGACTGCTCACCAGATAACTCCTTAGCTATTGCTAGGGAGTATGCAGAAAAAGATGATCGTATTAAGATTATCCGTCATGAAAAAAATCTTCGTCAAGGTGGTGCGCGGAACACTGGATTAAAGGTGGCTAGTGGCGAGTATATTTGGTTTATTGATAGTGATGATGAGATAGCTACACCCTATGCAGTGGAACACTTGGTACAGGTTGCAAGGCGTGATGAAAGTGATGTTATATTATTTGGAGCCCAGGGTAAATTTTCAGACCATAAAAAAGAGTGTCTTTACGGGGATTATACGTATAATAGAGAGTATGTCTTTAACAAAGAAAATCCTTTTTATACAGTTTATATGAATAACATATTGCATGGTGTGCATGATTATACCTGGCTTAGTCCATCACCATGGATGAAATTGTTTAAACGCTCTTTTTTAGAAAAGTATCATTTTAAATTTTTAGAGCATACATTGTATGAAGACATTCCCATGTTAGGCTTACTCCCTTTAGCCGAGCGGGTAACACAACTGCCTTATGTTTTCTATGATTACTATCAGCGAGAAGGTAGTACGATGAGTAGCGGTATTGCTGCGAATTATGTAGAGAATTTCGAACGTCTTGCCCAGCAGTTATGGGAAATTCATGATAGCTACTTGACTGAGTACGAAAGGAGTGAGATGATTGTTCCAGTTGTATTAATGCATCATTTGCGATATAATACAAGAAGATTGAAAGCCTCTTTGAGTATACCGGCATACGAACAGTGGTTGGTTGAGATGTATGATTTTTTCAAAGAGCAATTGTCTTATAGGATTGGCCTTGAGGAGCTGAATCCTTGGCCACGGCGTATCGGGGATCAAATGCAGTGGCAGGCAGTGTTTAGAAGTTTTCAAGATAGTGCTGTAGCTAAACGTACAAAAGTTCAATTAATAGACAATGTGATAACAGTAAAATCTAAAAAGCTTAAAAAGATGGTTAAAATGCTTATGCCCTATGGTGTAGTACGATTGATTCAAATCATAAAATCTCGTTAGTACAGCGTTGTACTAATATTTGGAGTAAAAAATAGCGTATGTTGATATCCATTATTGTGCCGTTTTACAATGTAGAGCGATACTTTAGAGCATGCTTAGATTCGATTGTGCATCAAACGTATCGAAATCTAGAGATTCTACTCATTGATGACTGTTCTCCCGATAATAGCATCGAGATTGCCAAAGAGTATGCGCAAAAAGATGATCGTATTAAGATTATCCGTCATGAAATGAATCTTCGCCAAGGTGGTGCGCGGAACACTGGATTAAAGGTGGCAACGGGTGAGTATATTTGGTATATTGATAGCGATGATGGTATCACCACACGCCATGCGGTGCAAGATTTAGTGGAGTTGGCACAAACCAACGACTACCCAGAGGTATTACACTTTGGTGTACAAAGAGTCAATAAAGAAGGTATTACTCGGGGGTTTGCTGATGTTCAACGGCTGTTTGAAGATCCTGAAGAGTACTGGCACTATTATATGCATCGGGTTTTTGTGGTGCAAGATGATGCAAAAAATCTTGATTATAGCGTGTGTAATAAGTTATATCGGCGACAATTTTTATTAGATCATCATTGCTACTTTTTAGAAAACACCTATCATGAGGATGTGATTAGTGCGATGTGGCTACCCCTTGCAAAACGAATATTGATTGTGCACGGTGTATATTATGATTATATTAATCGTCCTGATAGTACCATTACTGGGAAAAAACCCGATAACTATTTAGATCATCTTAATCGAGTGGGGCAACAAGTGATAGCATACTATGAGCAATGGTGGAAACCAAGAGACCTGCCTCGGTTTGTCCCAGAGATGATGGTGATTCAGCGATATATTATGTGGTATATTCCTAATATATTGAATGAAAATAGTAATCCACATCATATATTGGTAGGAATATATGATGATATGCGGGCGTTATTAGGAAAAGAGCCAGCGCTTTTAAGCCTCGATTCATTACCTAGTTCTATTATGGCTTGGCCTGTAGATAATTTATCATTAGAAGTGCTTTTGAGGAGTTTCCAGAAAGAGATATCAACGCAGAAGAAATATCAATATGCGCGTAATCTTTATTGTATTTATGGTTATTGTCGTAGATGGAGTGGAAAAAAATTGATAAAAATGCTCCTTCCCTACGGGCTGGTGCGCATAATCCAACGAATCAATAAGCGTTAGTACAACATTGTACTAAGTATCGGCTTGTTTTTTTGATGCAAAAAGATTATACTTAATAACAGCGTCTATGAGGAGAATGCCCGATGCTTCAAAAGCTAAAAGATAAAATAAAAAATCGCTTGCGCTCCATGTTAGGGATATCTCAACTGGAAGAGGTGCTTGAGCGTCGAGATCAGATGTTAAAGAACGCCAGCGATCTTTTATTACGCGAGGCTAACACCTTTGGACTTCCCCTGCGCGTGCTCTTTTTAGTGTATGACATGCGGGTTTGGAATGCCTTAGATGCTGTTTATCGTATGATGAAAGACGATGATGATTTTACGGTGATAGTGGCAGTCGTTGCTGATGATGAGCGAGGTGTTACATGTCTTGAGGATAATCAAAGAGCGATAGAGGCTTTAGGCATAGAGTACTTTATTCTTGGTAATCAAACTGCAGATTTGAATTATCTTAAAACATTAAAACTTCATGTCATTGTTCGCCAATATCCTTGGCAAGATGCCTATCCAGATATTTATCGTCCTTATAATTTACAATTTGCTCGTATTTGTTATATCCCCTATGCTTTGTCTATTGTTCAGTTTGAAACTGTGGATTACTGGAAAATGGAGATGATGCGAGCATCTTGGCTGGTTTTTAAGCCACAATGGTTATTGGCAGAAAATAACGAAAATATATATGCCTCTGTCGAGAATCCTTTTTATCCGGTGGGTTACCCTAAGTTTGAATCGATTGTTAAAAGCCGTGCTTCTTGGCCTATCGAGAGTGGTGCGCGTAAATTTCGTATGATTTGGTCGCCCCACAACTCTATTTCTGAGAATTGGACTTGGTTACAATTTGGTACTTTTCTAGAAAATTATCAAGATTTTTTAGCGTTTGCTCAGGCACAACAGGAGCGTGTAGAAATTGTTTTAGCCGCCCATCCGCATTTTATGGAACGTATTGAGAGCGTTACTTCGGTTGCCACCCAGACTAAAGTGCGTCGCTTTTTTGCAGAGTGGCAGGCGTTGCCTAATACCGCTATCCATCAGGAGTCGAGCTATGGAGGCATTTTCCATGCCAGTGATTTGTTGATTACCGACGGGATTAGTTGGCTGATGGAGTATCAATTGATGCAAAAGCCGATTATTTTTATCGAACGCGCCGATCACTGGCCCTTTACCAACTTTGGCAATACCATGATTGAGGCGGTGCACGCCTACCCTACTTTTCCTCAAGCCAAGGAGAAGATTCTCTCTTTTATGCATGGGGAAAAAGATGAAAAGCTGGCACTGATGCAACGTAACCGTGCGGCTATCTACGAAGAGGGCGCTGCGCAGAAGATTGTGCAAGCGATCAAAGAGCGTTATTTAGCGGAGGTAAAGCGAAAACGGTTAGAGTAAATTTTTGAGCTGGGTGCTACTCACATCGGGCGTGCGGGGCAGGTAGATAACCTGACAATAGGCTTGCAGAAAATCAAATTTCCCTTGCCAATCATCGCCCATGACAAAAATATCAATGGCGTTTTTCTGGATATCGTCTATTTTCTGCTCCCACGACTCTTCACAAAGAATCGCATCGATATACTTAATTTGTGAGAGAAATTCGTAGCGTAAGGCATAGGGATGAACGGTGGTTTTTCCTTTTTCTTGATTAAACCTATCGCTAGAGAGCCCCACCGTAAGATGATCGCCCAACTGTTTTGCGCGGTTTAGTAGTTGCATGTGGCCATAATGGAAGAGATCGAATGTTCCGTAGGTGAGAACTTTTTTCATCCTAAATAGTATACTCCATGTCAGTAAAAAAAGCAATCCTTTCTCCTAAATTTGCCTTGAGGTTCCAAGACAAAAGCATCAAGATATGCTACAATAAGTCATTAAAGATAAGAAGGGAGTAGGCATGCGCATATCATTGATTGTACCGTTTTATAATGTGGAGGCTTATTTACGCGATTGTTTAGATTCGATTGTGCATCAAACGTATCGTGATTTAGAGATTATCTTGGTGGATGATTGCTCACCAGACAACTCTTATGCCATCGCCTGTGAGTATGCTAACAAAGATAGCCGTATTAAAATTATTCGTCATGAGGTAAATAAGGGGTTGGGCGGTGCGCGTAATAGTGGTGTATGCGCTGCCACCGGCGAGTATGTTTGGTTTATCGATAGTGATGACTATATCTTCTCTTTAACCAGCGTGGAGGAGATTGTGAAGGAGCTTACGCATGCGCATTTTCCTGAAATGGTCGGCTTTGGTGCTGTCAATCTCTATCCCGATGGATACAAAGAGCTGGTTTTACACGAAGTTCGAAGCAAAGAACTGTTTAGGGATCCTTTAGCGTTACTGCAATATAAATTACGATTGAATAAGGTGGAACAACCGCACTCTCCCTTAGACGGCTATGCCTGGCATCGGTGGTTTAAACGCTCGTTTTGGCAACGTATTGGTGTGCATTTTTTAGAGAAAACGCTCTTTGAAGATATGTTTTTAATTAACATGACGGGGTTAGCGCAAGGATTTCTCGCATTAAGAGCACCCCACTACACCTATCGCAAGCGCTTTGGCAGTATTTTAGCCAGCGGTTATCCTGCCAATTTTGATGCGCATATCAACCGTTTTATGGCGCAAATTATCAATCTACAACAAACACATCGACAAGCGCATTTTATCCAGTATTGTAATTATATGAATCTTGGTATGCTCTCTTTAGGTAGCTTTATCGGTGAAAGTTGGCGAGAGACGCTTGTACATAGCTTAAAAAGAGAGCCACAGCGAGCAAAGGAGCTTTATCTCTCCTTTGTATCCCTCTTTGGCGATCTGATCGCTAGCGATCCATCGTTAAAAGAAATCGAAGCGCTGGGGGCATTCAAACCAGATGAGCTTCAGCGCTTAGTGGATTTTTTTCAGATGATGCACAGAGAAAATCCTAGCATAAATCACTATAAGGTATTAAATCGATTATTTCAACCCAAACGCTATCTTTTGAAAGACGTGATTCGTACGACCTTACCTTTTGGCTTGTTAAACATTGTCTTGGAACAACGTGGCTGGCGCGTATTGATTAAAAAGAAAGAGTCTATGCACTAGAAGATTTTTAAGGTGGTAAGTAGAGATTAGATTAATATATCGTTAGTACAACGTTGTACTAATTTGGGGCATATTGACTTGATATAATGCATAATTTGTGCTATAATAAGCATATATCATGATGAGGGGTGTTCGATGGAAGTGATCACGTTTGCAAATATTAAGGGTGGCGTTGGTAAGACGAGCTTGGCTGCATTAGTCGCCAACTACTTAGCCGCCGCCGGTAAGCGGATTCTTCTTATCGATCTCGATCCGCAAAATAGTCTCACCAACCTTTATATTGAAGAGGATCAGCGTTTGCAGGAGCAGAATATTCAGCAGGCGTTTATGCGTGGCGATCTGGTAGCTAATATCCTCTCCACCAACCGTACGCATATCGATATTGTTGGCTCGCAGTTTGAACTTTTCGATCTGCGATCGGTGCAAGAACACACCCTTGAACGCCTGATTGCACGCAGTAATCTTGTCGATATTTATGCCTATATCATCATCGATACCGGCGGGGCTTGGGATAATTTTGTCATTAACGCGGTACACGCCAGCGATATTATTATTAGTCCGGTCGATTTGAGCCACAACACCGTAAAGGCCACGCAATTGTTGGCGCGCAAACTTCAATTAGAGACGCATAAATATGAACATTGGTTTATTTTAATTAATAATTTTGCCACCAATAATACCCTCACCAATCTCTATATGGAGCAATTTAGAGAAGCCTTTGGTGAAGAAGTCTTTTTACAGACGCAAATTAAGAGTACCATCGCCGTAAAAAAACATCTGGATGCGAGTATGCCGGTCAACAATAAGGGCGATACCAAGGTGCTTTTTCAGAGCATTGCCCAATTAGTGATTGAAATTACCGAAGAGCAATTTGCGGTGGAGGTCTTTTAGATGGCAAAACAACGTCCCACATTACGCACGCTGGAACCCAATCGTGAAGAGACAATGGATGGACAGAATAAGGCGCGCTTATTACCTATCGGCGATCTTAAACTCGAAGAGACGTATGCCTCACTCTTTTCTATGGATGCCGATGTTTTAGCCGAAATCACTGCCTCGATGCAAAAGGATGGTTATGATCAGGCGCGCCCGATTGTTGTCAATAGTCAGCTGGTGGTGATTGAGGGACATACCCGTCTACAGGCCGCGAAGCATGCGGGGCTTACTTATGTGCCGGTCTATATTCGCGCGTTTGCATCGGAAACCGAGGCGCTTTACTATGCCTTACGCGAGCAGACCTCACGGCGTAATCTCACTCCGCACGAATTGCTTAATGCTATCGAAAAGCTGGATAAAATTTATGGCGAAGGTAAGGCGCAAGATGGTGCGGGGCGTAGGCTCGATCGCATGGCCAAGGAGCTAGGTGTAGGGGCGAGCACCATTGCCAAGGCGCGCTATGTGCAGAAGCATCTGCCTGAGTTAGGCGATAATCCGCCGCCACTGAGTAGCATCAATGCGACTTATAAAGAGTTGAAAGCTAAGGAGAAAGGTCAGAAAAGCGCCGAAGATGCTTTGGATGAAGCACAACACTTTTTAGCGCCTAATGCTACCGCTTCCAGTGAATATGAATTGATTTATCATGAAGAGATGGATAGTTATGCATTTTATCATGAGGGAATTTGCCTGATCGAATTGCATGCTTCGGAGTCTTATAATCGCGATCAAATCCTCTTACTCCTGATGAAATCGTTTAAAAAGTAAGAAGGCTTGATCGCTTAGGTTAGACGCGTTTAAAGCGCGGTTTGAGCGCCTTACGCTCTTCCTCGGTTACTAATCGCATCGTGTGATTTTTTCGGTCGATAGCGTAGAGACCGTGTACGGTCTTCACTAATAAAATATCCTCTCGTGGAGCGATCCGCTCAATGCCCCCAAGCAAAAAGGTGCCATCCTCTTTAAAGAGCATTTGGCGTACGGGTGCATTGTGACGTAGAATCTTGAGCAGAGATTGTTGTATGCGGGTGTTTTGTTGCGCAAACATGGTATAAAGAGCCATCATGGATGCGCTGGTATCTTCAAGGAGTTCGATATTTTTTGTCATTTTTTGGGTGAGGGTCGTGAATTCTTGAAAGACGTTTCGCCACGCTTTGGGTAGTTTGACATTATCTAGGCGATAGTGGGCAAGGGGCGCATCATTTGGGCTAAATGTTGCATCCAGATGGAAAATACCGTTGCGTTGTGCAAAAGCCCAGAGCTCTTCGGTGCCATCAGTAAAGGTCTCGTGAATGGTGAAGCCATCGGCATAGAGGTTGAGCGTACGCGAGGCAAGGTCAGATCGATCCAATTTATTGGTGTTAAAGGGTTTACCCTCTTCATCAAGCCAAAGCTGGGGCGATTCTGGTGTCGGTGTAAGCGTGAGTCGGATCTCCTCTATGGATGTTTTCTGCTCTAAAAAATCGGCAACATCCACATATCTGGGTAAGAGCATCATCCCGCGTTGCTGGCTAGTGAAACGGATCGTTGTCTGGTCGTTTTGCCACTGTTGCAACTGCCAAAAAGAGAGCGAAGAGCGCGTAAAGGTGTTGTTGGGCAGTTGCTCGTGATGCCAAATGCTATCAATAAAGAAGGCATTACCCCAGAAAAATTCTTCTTTTAAGATCAATCCGTCGGGTTGGAGATGTTTCTCCTGCCATGCGCGAAAGAGCGCCGGCGCAATGAGAAGTTGATACAAGACAAAGGCGATCAGGAAGAGGCTTAGCCCGATAATAACTTGTGCGATACGTTTTTCTTTAAGCGATGTTGACTTCATGTATGTTCCTTTTATATAGAGAATTAAATATAGTATCCAAGCAAACTTATCACGATAAACAGCGAGCGCAGCAGTGTTAATTGTGCTTCATACTCCTCTTGGCTGATGGTTAAAAATGCCCGATGGCGCGCCTCTTGATCATGTTTGCGTCGCGCGATAATCCCTCGCCAGTGAAGCAAGTGCATATCACCTTCTCGCTCTAAAAGTAACTCTAAGTAGCGCCCGCGTATGCGCCAAGCGGTGCGTACGTTGAGTAAAGTTATCACGATGAAGAGCAAGGATAAGCCGTAGACGGCATAATTGAGGTACATTTGCCAATGATAGGGCAACACTTTTAGCTGAATCACCATGATGATAGGCAATTGAATTTGCCACCAACGCCGTAGCTTACGCCAAGCATTTTCGCCTATTTCTGTGGAGTTGATCTCTTCTAGCCACGCCTTAGGCTGAAAGACCAGTGGATAACTGGCGTGCGGGTGGATACGTAAGAGAAAGAGCGCACCAAGGGTAAGAAGGAGCATGCCAAAAAGCACCCAGCCAAAAAATGGCGATCGTTGCCCTTGTAACCCACCACGCTCTGCTTCGCGATTGCTTTGGCGCTCGCTAGGGGAGGAGGCTTGACTCTCCCCAAAACTTGGCAACCCGTTACTATGCTGTTGCGCCGATCTGCGCGTGGTTGGCGGTTGCTGGTGTTGTAGGGTATTTTGAAAGTTGAAAAAGAGGAGAATAAGCAGGGGCAGGGTTAATAGCTTAAGGGTAAGCCGTATATCGCGTAAGCGTTGGAGCGTTGGATGCTCTTTTTTGTTCTCGTTTAGATATAGCTCATCAATATTAAGACGCCGATATTGCGCCTCTAGGCTATAATGAAGGAGCGCTTGGGCAAGGAGTAAAAGGACGATAGGCAGGAGCACTTGCAGAAAAAAGGGCAGTAATAGTTGACTTTGCATCGCGTTATTCGGTTGGCGGAGTGAGTTTCAGATTTTGATGGACAAAGAGCATGAGCAATAATGTCCAAATGGTAATGATGACCATTAAAATTTTACGCACCTTGATGAGTCGTGCAACTTTAAGCGAAAGTTCGGTATTGTGAGGCTCATTCGCTAGGCGTTTTTGCCAGAGACTCTGCCAAAAGAGCACCACAAAAAAGATGATTGTCAGACCAATCAGCGGACTAAAAAAGAGGATAAAAAAGGTCAAATAGGCATCTTGAAACATGATATGATACTCCTCTTGGTCTATACGCTAGGGTATCGCGCAGACTCTTATCTGGTTATTTTAGGCGATTTTTTGCCTTTATGCAATCACCGCTAGCTGCTCCCTTTTAAGGTGCATCGCTTTGCTCGGCGAATCGCCTATTTGGGGATACCCATAGCCAAGCAGTGCAAAAGTATGGATGTTTGCTTGCAGATAGTCGGCGTAGTTGTAGGTAATTTTTTGTTGCTCATCGTGAATGAGAAGCGGAGGTAAGCGCCGATAGCGCGTCTCATCACTCAAGAGGATAAGCCACTGCTGGAGCTGATCATCGACAAAGATAAAACGACTGGCAAGCGAAGGGATGGTAAGTATCGTGAAACGAGGGCGATCCTCGGTAGGCTCGATCTCTTCTATCGTTAGAATATCAGAAGGGGCTAAGTGAGGCTCTACGTGTGCGATGACCTTGGCTAGCGAGAGCCCAAATGGGATAGTATCGTGATGATTGAAGGTGATGGCATCATCCAAAAGCGTAACATGTACCACCTCTGCTCCCTGCATCTCGTGGTAGGGGCGAAAGAAGTGGCTCTGGTAGTGAAGAACTTGCAAGCGCTCTTGCTGGGGCGTGGCATGGAGGGTCAGATAATTCTCGCCAAAGCGCATACGATTCTGCGTGAGCCAAAGCTCATTAAACGTCGATAATATCTCTTTAACATCTTGTATATTTTGATAAAAAGAGAGCCGTTGCTCATGGATATGCAGTTTGACAAACCCACTGCGTGGCGTTTGGTAGAGGCTGACTTGCACCAATAAGTCTTGATGATAATGCAAGGTCAAGCCAAGATTCGGGTAGTGTGCCGAGAAAATCTGATAAAAGGGGTGGGCTTGGCGCGTATAAGAGTTTGCCTGCCCAAGCATGGTTTCTAGCGTATGACGACTTTCGCCAAAGAGAAGCGAGTAGGTATGGTCGTAGCGTTGCAAACTGACCCCTTGATGATGAAGATGCGCTTGGATACGCGCGGTTTTTTGGGGCAAGGGCTGGTTTAATGCTTTGGCTTGGGGATAGGCTTGCGCAACGATCGCTGTAGGCAGGAGTAACAGAAGCATGAAGATAAATAGTGGGCGGGCTTTATCCATAAGAGGGCACCTTATAATCTTGATAGGTGTAAATCACGGCGGTTACGCGATCTCGCTGGTCGCTGTGGAGCTGTAGGGTGTTGCTATAGAGCAAGAATCGTACTTCGGCGGGGGTATGCTCTTGGAGGCTGGCAACTTTTTGGAGGTTTTTGGTCATTTTACGAAAGGAGCTCCCAACAAAGCCGGCGTTAAAGCGTACGTGATCGATAGACCACGTACTACCAATGGCAAGCGGGTTGAGCGCATCGTTAGAGAAGTAGGCAATCACGCGTAAGCCCTCATGCGCATCAAAAAAAAGGGCAAGTCCTAGCTGGCTATAGAGATAAAGTTGTTCATCTAAGAGGGATTCCATACCTAAGAGATCCCGAACTTGCGATACGGACATGCCAAAGAGCAGGGAGAGAGGTTCTGCCTTACGATCGTTTAGTTGGACTTGCACGCCACTTGGCTGAAGGGTAAATTTTGGGTTTTGGCGATAAAGATCGCCTCTCACCATAGCCATAATTAACGCAATGAGGGCGACTCCTAATAAAAGGAAGTGAATACTCTTAAAAAATTTATAAGAGTAATTCTGGGCGTTAGGCACAGGATGCTTGGGATGCTTAAGGTGGCTATCGTCTGGCATGCTCCTATTATACAATGCTTTTGTTAAATTTGTCAAGTTAAGATGTGAGAATAAAAGATTTTTAGTGCTAAATTAGGCGCTTAAGCCGATACGTCCCCTTGACAAAAGCGCCGTATCGTTATAGACTAGAGGCATAAAGGTTGTTTTATTCCTTAGTGTTGTTTGCCACTCTTAAGCGATTTGCTTGAGGGTGGTTTTTTTGTGGAGAGAAAGAGAAGCAGGAGCAGATAAGGATCTGCTCCTATCGATAATCGTCTAGGTAAAGGCTACCTTGGGAATGGCGTTGAGTAGCGATTTGGTGTAGGCGTGTTGCGGATGGTGGTAGACTTGGTCGGCATCGCCCATCTCCACGAGATCGCCTTTGTAGATTACGCCGATGCGATCGGAGATATAATTGACCATGGCTAAGTCGTGGCTAATGAAGATCATACTGAGGTCAAACTCTTTGCGTAGCTTTTTGAGCAGATTGACAATCTGTGCTTGAATCGAGAGATCCAAGGCAGCGATCGATTCGTCGCAAATGAGTAGCTTAGGGCGATTCATCAAGGCGCGGGCAATCGAGATGCGTTGCCGTTGTCCGCCAGAAAACTCGTGTACATAACGATTTGCATACGCAGGATTTAATCCAACTTCTTCCATCATCGCAAAGACGGCGCTCTGCTTTTCGGCACTAGAGAGGCTATTTTGGTGAATGTTGAGCGGTTCTAAGAGCATCTGCATCACCGTCCACTTGGGGTTGAGTGCGCTCATCGGGTCTTGAAAGATCATCTGCACATCTTTGGCAGAAATTTTACGCTCTTTGGTAGACATTTTTCGCGTTAACTCCTTGCCCTCAAGGCGAATGGAGCCACTTTGCGGACGCACCAAGCGCGCAATGGCGCGCCCCATCGTGCTCTTGCCCGACCCAGATTCACCGACTAAGCCAAAAATCTCCCCACGCTTCACCATAAAACTGACATGATTAAGCGCTTTAACCACACTCTCTTTCGACTGAACAAAGGATAGGCTGACATCTTCAACCGTTAATAGAATGATATCATTACTCATGTTTCTTCTCCATGATGCGCAATTTTTGTATCTGATGGGTAAGATGCGCGGGCATAGCAATGGCTGGTGCGCGCTCGTCTAAGAGCCAACTCGCCACCCGATGCGTGGGACTTACGGTAAAAAAGGGCGGATCCTCTTCAAAATCGATATCAAGGGCAAACTCACTGCGATAGGCAAAGAGATCGCCTTTGGGTGGATTGACCAAGAGCGGCGGCGTGCCCTCAATGGTGTAGAGCATCTCGCTTTTGGGTTGAAAATCGACCATCGCACTCAAAAGCGCCCAGGTATAAGGATGCTTGGGTTGTAAGAAGATCTCCTTGGTGCTGGCATGCTCTACGATGCGCCCCGCATACATAATGGCGATCTCATCGGCCATCTGCGAGACAAGCGATAAATCATGACTAATAAAGAGAATAGCCATCGCATACTCTTTTTGCAATGCAATAATCAGATCGATAATCTGTGCTTGTGTGGAAACATCCAACGCGGTAGTTGGCTCATCGCAAATCAGCAGTTTTGGTTTAGAACTCAATGCCATGGCAATGGCAATACGCTGACGCATACCCCCAGAGTATTGATGCGGATAGCTATGATAGCGCTCCATGGTTGGCTCGATGCCCACCTTCTCTAGGTAGATGAGCGCTTGGCTTTTGGCCTCTTTCCAGCTCACTTGTTGCGAGAGAACGATCGCCTCGCTCAACTGCTTACCAATGCTCATAATCGGATTGAGCGCGTGCATCGGGTCTTGAAAGATCATCGCGATCTCTTTGCCTCGCAACGATCGCCACTCTTTATCGGTGTACTGCTCAACGGGCTTTTCATTATAATAGACATGCCCCTCCACAATCGACCCGCCAGCAGGTAGAAGCCCCAAGAGCGTGCGCGCCATCATCGACTTACCCGAGCCCGACTCACCAATCAAGCCAATGGTTTGATGCGCTTTAAAGTTGAGATCAACCCCACGCACCGCCTCTACCATCCCTGCTTGCGTCTTAATATGAATATGCAAATTCTCTACCCGTGCAATATACTCTTCACTCATTCTTTGCCTCCTTTATCTCGAACCCAAGCGCGGATCCAAGGCATCGCGCAGCCTATCGCCAAAGAGGTTAAAGGCCAAGACGCTAATCACCATGATAAATCCTGTCGCTAAGCTATATTGGGGAAAGGTGCGGATATTCGGTTGCGCCGCTTGGATCATCTGCCCCCAGCTCGCCGTAGGAATCTGCACGCCAAGACCCAAGTAACTCAAGGTTGCCTCGGCCATAATCGCCCCCGGAATACCCATTGTCGCCAAGACAATAATACTGGGTAAAACATTTGGCAGTAAGTGTTTGGTCATAATCCAATAGTGGCTTGCCCCCATCATCCAGCTAGCATCGACAAACTCACGGTGCTTCAAACTCATCACCTGTGTACGAATCACCCTCGCCGTACTTGCCCAAGAGAGCAGACCAATCGCCAAGAAGAGATTGATAATGCCCGATCCCATCGCAAACATTAGCGCCATCGCAAAGAGCAGATAAGGGAAGGAGGCAAAGACTTGGATAATAAAGGAGACCACCCGATCGACCCAGCCACCCATGTAACCGGCGAGAAGACCCATCCAAAAGCCGATAAAGCTCACCAAAATCTGCGCGCCAATCGCCACGCTCATCGAGATTCTTGCGCCGTAAATCAGGCGAGAGAGGATATCCCGACCCGACTCATCGGTACCCAGCCAGTGCGCTCCCGAACTCTTCTGTAGCGGTTGCGCCACAATCTCATTAGGCGAATAAGGTGCAACCCATGGTGCAAAAATCGCCATAATCAACAATAATGCAATCACCACCATCGAGATTAAGGCCACCGGATCGCTACGTAACAAGCGCCATGTCCGCCGATAAGGCCCTTCCTTACTGACATTCTCACTGCCTGGCCACTCTTTGGCTTTAATAAGCGCAAATTTATCCTTCATCTCGTACTCCTTTCATGCGTACTCTTGGGTCGATGAACATCGCTAGCCAGTCAACCAAGAGATAGATTCCCACTGATATCACCGTAAGATAGATCACCGTCGCCTGTAATAAGGGAAGATCGCGTCCAAGTAAACTGCTAATCGTGAGGCGACCGACCCCCGGTAGACCAAAAATCTGCTCAATCAGCATCGCGCCTGCTAGCATATCGGCAAGCGATCCACCAATAAAGGTCATAATCGGTAACAACGCATTGCCAAAGGCATGCACCCAAATCAAGCGTAAATTGCCCACGCCCTTGGCCTTCGCCGCCAAAAGATACTCCGAAGAGAGCACCTCAAGCATGCTGGTGCGGGTTAAGCGTGCTAACGATGCCATATAGCGTAAGCCCAGCGCAAAGGCCGGTAAGACAAAGTGCATCGGGGTGCGGTAGCCCGAAATCGGCAACCAGCCCAGCCAAAGTCCAAAAATTAACTGAAGCATCAAGGCAAACCAGAACGATGGCGTAGAAATATTGAGCACAGCAAAGCTCATTAAGAGATTATCTACCCATGTTCCCCGATAAATGGCTGCGGTAACGCCAATGAGTAAGCCACCGACCACCGCGATAATAATGGAATAGAAGGCCAACTTGAGCGTAACCACCGATGCCTCCGCAACTAAGTCGGTAACTGGCATCTTTAGTTGATAGGATCGCCCAAAATCTAATTGAAAAATCTTCTGCCAAAAGTCGATGTACTGCTCGATTAAGGGCTTATTCAACCCCATTTGCTCGCGAATTTGCGCTAACACTTCGGGATTCACCCGCTCGCCCATCATCATCTTTACCGGGTCGCCTGGTAAGATTTGTAAGAGAAAAAATGTTGCACTTACCACCACAAATAACACAGCCAACGACCACAATAACTGTGTTAGGATCTTGCCTATTTTCATAACGTCTATCCTATTTTATTGATTTTTGCTTCTCTCCTAATAAGATACGGCATCCATAGTTCTTGCTTCAGAAACTGTCGCCTTTACTATTGATGCCGATTTTTTTAGGTTTTTTATCCGAGCTTTTTTACTACTCTTTTAAATCACTCATCCAATACTGACCAATACCGTTAAGGAAGACAGGATTTTGCACCCGAGGCTGAACCAAGTAGATCTTCTTGATGTTGGCATAAGGATAGACCGCATAATTATCGCCCACCACAATCTGCTCCACCTCTTCGTACATCAGGCGACGCGCCTCTGGATCGGTAGATTGACGAGCAGTATCAAGCAGCTCATCCACACGATCATTCTTGAGGTTGGAGGACTTCAAATGACTCCAACTACTGTGAAAGAAGGTGTACATCAAGTCATCGGCATCAGGAAAGGAGGCAATCCACCCAGCGTCTTGCATAATAAGTTCGCCCTTATTGCTAAGCTCGGTGTGCTGGCCAATGTCCATCTCACGTGCAGTAATATTGAACCCAGCATCTTTAGCTTTAGCCTGAATCAGTGTCCAGAGTTGACGACGCGTTTGGTTGCCCGTGCGAAAAGAAGCCTCGATATCAATCCCGTTAGGATAGCCAGCTTCATTAAGGAGTTGCTTGGCTTTTTCCGGATTATAGGCAGGAAGCTTGACATTAGGGTTGCGTCCGGGGATGCCCTTGGGTAAGAAATTATCATTTTTATCGAGAATATTCTTGTACACTTGCTCTACAATAAGATCGCGATCCAAGGCATAGGCAAAGGCCTCACGGACTTTCACATCACTAAAAGGAGAGTTGGTAAAGCTAACAATAATCATGTACGTTCCCAAGATATCCTTCTTTTGGATATGGCTAGCAAAGCGTCCACTGGAATACTCTTCATACTTGTCCATAGTCAATTCCACAATATCAATGTTGCCACTCTCATACTCTAAAAGAGCCGTGGTAGGATCATCAAAAAAGTGGAAGTTGAGTTGATCAATCGCAGGGCGGAAGCCTCCCCAATAATGTTCATTGGCCAAAAGCGTTACGCCATCTTTATGATGATACTGCTTAAAGGTATAAGGACCACTGCCAATAAGAGTGGAAATACCCCAGCTCTCTTTATCGGCGGTGTTAAGGTAGGCATTTTTAGAGATAATCCCTGCATAGCTCATGGCGAGGTTTTGAATAAAAGGCGCAAATGGCATCTCTAATTCGATGCTAAAGGTGCGATCGTCGATGATAGTAAATCCACGCAGATCGCCTGAGGCAGTGCCATTCATCAACTCTTTTGAGCCGACGATCATGTCATAAGAACCCGAGGCTATAGCAATTTGCCCAGAGACAGATGCGTCAAACATACGCTGAAAGAGAAATTGCACATCAGCACTGGTCATGGGGCTACCATCGTGGAAAGTGATACCTTCTTTCAAGGTAAAGGTATAAAGACGCCCATCCTCGCTAATGACAGGATAATCGGTGGTAAGTAGAGGCACGACGTTAAGATTATCATCATAGGCAAAGAGAGGTTGCACCACGTGATCGGAGATAGACATTAGGTCACTCCACTGATAGAGATGCATATCTAGCTTGGCGTTGGGATTAATCATCCCGACTCTTAGGATTTTACCCGACTCTTCTTGTTTTGCACTGGGGCAACTGACCAACACAAGGCTCATCAGCGCCAAGAGAGCAAGGCTAAACACGCTCTTTTTCATAAAAAACCTCCTAAATAAGCGCGCAATTGCTGCATAAGCTTATTTAATTCATATATTTCTTACGATTATAACATAAATATGTAATAGCGTCAATTAGATAAAGATAAAAAAAGCGATTTTTTGTGCATAATTATGGAATAGTGGCAGAAGATTTGAGAGAAATAAATATATTTTTTAATATAAATTGCTAATAAATTCTTCCCAATTCTCTGCGATGGTTGCGTAGATATGCTCTTCGTGTAGCCAATAGACGATGCGATTTTCTTGGGTGTCGTAGCAGATGTAATTACCAAAGTTGTCGTCCATGAGGGGAAAGAGATGGGGGATGTGATGTTCCTCGATTAGGGCGTTGCGCACACTGTAGACGCTCTGGGCGCTATCGGGCAGGTAGGAGAGCAGGTAGCCAACTTCATGCTCTTGCCCGTATGGCGAATCGAAACAGCTGGGCGTGGGCGCGCCACCATTGTAGGCAAGAATATGCTGGATAATTTCCGTTGGCAAGATAACCTTCTGCGCCTCTAAGTATCTGGTTACGATGCTTGGTTCAGTGATGGGTTCGACAAAATTCCAAGAAACAGCCATGCATAACTCCTTTTAGATAAAAAATTTAGCGATAGTCGCCACCGCCACCCCAAATCGATCTTCCCCCCGTGTGCGCGCTCTTGGCATGAAGATCGCTATCTACCAAAAGCAATAAGCCTAAGGGCGCATCATGATGCCAGGTGTAGCCTTTGGGGCGCTTACCGGCACGAATTTGGGCAAGTTGATCGGCACTAAATTTCTTTTGCAAATCGACGCTCTTCTCCACCGCCGATTTAAGCTGACTATTGGCATAGGCAAACTGTTTGCTATCGCTGGCTAAAAAGAGATCTTGGGGCAGGGTAACGCTAAAGAAGTAGTCAAACTGAGGCACCACAATCGCGATATAGTGTCCATTAGGCCCCATGGTTACCACGCGTTCGTAAGGCACACCGGTCTTCTCGTGCACCTTGCCTGCTAGCGCTTGATTGCGCGAAGAGAGCTCTTCCACCTCTTGCCCATCGGGATTAACAACGCTAGAAGATGGCGGGGCGAGGGTTGATGGTTGCTCGGGAAAGAGCTCAAGATCTTGCAAAAAGCTGGGATCAATATAATATAGCGCTGCGCCAAGAATGAGGATAATCACCAAAAAGAGCGGGGCAGGCGAAGCTTTTTTGCGTGCTTGTTTGCGTCGTTTGTTTGCCATCGATTCGAATCTCCCTCTAAAATGTCTACGCGAAATCTTATCCATTATAGTGCAAATCAAAAAAAAGCTCAAGTGTAACCAAAAGAGTGCTTGCCAAAAGCCAAAAGCTGTTATATACTAAAAAAGAGTCTTTAAGGAAAACGATTTTTTCCAGAGGCAAAGAGAGGAGGTTCGCCAGGTGCTCACACTTAGCAAGCACATTCGCCAGTATAAAATCGACGCGATCATTACGCCGATCTTTGTCATTATTGAGGTGATTGTTGAGGTCTTTATTCCCCTTGTCATGGCCAAACTCATCGACGAGGGCATTAGCGCCGGCAATATGCAGATGGTACGCCAATTAGGGCTCCTCCTTTTTGGCATGGCCATTATCTCCGCTAGTGGTGGGCTCTTGGCAGGGCGATACTCCGCCAGTGCCGCTACGGGATTGGCAAAGAATTTGCGCCTTGCCCAGTTTCGCAAAATCCAGAGCTTTACCTTTAGCCAAATCGATCGCTTCTCTACCTCCAGTCTCATCACCCGCCTCACCAACGACGTGAATAACGTGCAAAACGCCTTCCAAACCATGATTGGTCTTGCCGTACGCACCCCCATCATGATTACCCTTGCACTCATCGCCGTCTTTAGTATCCACCAAAAACTATCGCTTATCTTCTTGCTTTTTATGCCTTTACTTCTCATCGGCATGACAATTATCGTTTACTTTGCCCACCCGATGTTCGGCAAGATTATGGGCTGGAACGATAAGCTCAATAAGCAGGTGCAAGAGAACATTAAAGGCATTCGCGTGGTTAAATCCTTTGTGCAAGAGGAGCAAGAGATTGATCGGATGGCAGACATTACTGCGGGGTTGCGCAAGCAGGCGGTGCAGGCCGAGAGCTTAGCGGCGTTTTTTAATCCCTTGGTGCAATTTAGCCTTTATGGTGCAACCTTGATGGTGGCTTGGTTTGGCGCAAAACTGGTCATTGTCGATGCGTTAAGCACCGGTCAACTGATGAGCTTTTTTGCCTATCTCACCCAAATCTTAATCAATTTGATGCTCTTTGCCTTTGTCTTTGTCCAGATGATGTTCTCGCAAGCCTCGATTAAGCGCATTAAAGAGGTGCTGAATCAAGAGGTCGAGCTGGAGAGTCCAGCCGAGGCAATTAAGGAAGTTCCCCATGGATCGATTCGTTTTGAGAATGTCTCCTTTGGCTACGATGTGGACGATGCAAAAGAGGTGCTTCATGATATCAACCTCGATATTCCCGCAGGTAGCACGATAGGCATTCTTGGCGAGACGGGGAGTGGCAAGAGCTCGCTGGTGCAACTGATTGCGCGTCTATACGACGTGAAGAGCGGGCGCGTCTTGGTTGGCGACCATGATGTGCGTGATTACGATTTAGATGCATTGCGCAATCAAGTAGCGATGGTGCTCCAAAAGAATGAACTCTTCTCCGGAACAATCGCCCAAAATCTGCGCTGGGGCGATCCAGATGCGGATCTTGAAACCCTACAATCTGCCAGTAACATCGCGCAAGCCGATCCCTTTATCCAAAAGATGCAACATGGCTATGAGAGCGTGTTAGAGCAGGGGGCAACCAATCTCTCGGGAGGACAACGGCAACGCTTATGCATTGCACGGGCGCTTCTCAAGAAGCCGAAAATCCTCATTTTAGATGACTCCATGTCGGCGGTGGACACCAAAACCGACGCCCAAATCCGCCAATCGCTCATCGCGCAAGCCAATGGCATGACCAAAATCATCATCGCGGGGCGCATTAGCTCGGTCTTACACGCCGACAGGATTATCTATTTAGAGAGAGGCAACATCCTCGATCAAGGTAGCCATGCCGATCTCTTAGCGCGTTGTGCTGCCTATCAAGAGCTTTATGCTAGCCAGTCGCAAAAGGAGCCCACCCTCGATGTCTAAAAAAGTTGTGGGCACCATGCCCGAAAATTTTGATGCCAAAAAAGCTTGGCAAATCACCAAAAATATCCTCGCGATGCTCTGGAAGTACCATAAAGTTGCACTGATTTTTGCGGTGATCTTTTTGCTCTTTAACGTTACGGCACAGGCGGCGGGATCGCTCTTTCTCAAAAAATTGATCGACGAATACATTGTCCCGATGCATGGTCTATCTCACCCTGATTTTACCCCATTATTGCATCTCCTATTCTTGATGGCGGGGATCTATATGCTTGGGCTGATCGGCAATTATCTAGCCCAACGCCTCATGATTAGCACCACTCAACACTTCATGCAACGGATGCGTAATCGTCTCTTTACCCACATGCAACGCCTCGGTGTAAGCTACTTTGATGCAAGACAGACTGGTGAGATCATGAGCCACTACACCAACGATATGGAGATGATGCGTCAGTTTATCGCCACGGGGTTAGGCATCTCGCTCTCTTCGGTGTTAAATCTTTCTATGGTAACGATTACCATGTTTATTATTAGCCCGACGCTTGCCTTAATACAGCTGGGCACTACCGTGATTATTGTGCCTGCCGTTGTCGTGCTGGCAAAGCGAAGTGCGCGGTATTTTCGCCAACAACAGGCCGACATGGGGCATCTTAATGGCTATATCGAGGAGATGATTGCCGGGCAGAAGGTGATCAAGGTCTTTTCCCACGAGGAGCAAGCCGTCACCGACTTTGCGCGCTACAACGACGCGCTACACGCCAGTGTTACCAAAGCGGTGCGCAATGGTAATATGATCTGGCCGATGCTAGGAAATTTTGGCTACTTTCAGTATATTACGGTGGCGATGGTGGGTGGTATGTTGGCGCTCTCGGGGGTGGGCGGCTTAACCCTTGGGGCGATTGCCTCGTTCCTCAACTTGAGCCGTAGCTTTACCTTCCCCATCGCCGAGGCATTTGGGCAGTTCAATATTATTATGATGGCAATTGCTGGAGCTGAACGTATCTTTACGCTATTGGAAGAGAGCGAAGAAGCGGTGGATGGTCAGGTGCATTTGGTTGCTGTAGAGGTCGATAAAGCCGGTAATTTTCTCCAAGAGAGTACGCATCACACCGAGCATTGGGCGTGGAAAGAGATCGATCCGCAAGGCAATGCGACATACACACAACTTAGAGGAGAGATTCGCTTTGAGGCGGTCAATTTTAGCTACGTTTCTGGAAAAACCGTGCTGGAAGCGATCGATTTTGAGGCTAAAGCCGGCCAAAAAGTGGCCTTAGTTGGCTCCACAGGCGCGGGGAAAACAACAATCACCAACCTTCTCAATCGTTTTTATGAGATCGACAGTGGGCGCATTCTGTACGATGGCATCGACATTAAACGTATCCACAAGCACGATTTACGCCGATCGCTTGGCATGGTGTTACAAGATACGCACCTCTTTAGTGGCAGTATCTACGACAACCTACGCTATGGACGCCTTAGCGCTAGTAATGCAGAGGTGGAAGAGGCTGCAAAACGCGCTGGTGCCGAGGCATTTATTCTCGCGATGGAAGGTGGGTATGCACACGTCATCGAAGGGGAGAGTAGCGCGCTCTCGCAAGGACAAAAGCAATTGCTCTCGATTGCTCGTGCCGAAGTCGCCGATCCTCCCGTGATGATCTTGGATGAGGCGACTTCTAGCATCGACACCAAAACCGAAGCCGTGGTACAGCGTGGCATGGATAGCCTGATGCAAGGGCGCACCGTCTTTGTCATTGCCCATCGCTTGAGCACCATCCAAAATTCCGATCTCATTCTCGTCATCGAACAGGGAAAAATCGCCGAGTCGGGCAACCATGAGAGCCTCATGCAAGCAGGTGGCATCTACTATCGCCTTGTAACCCAAAATCTCAACGACACCAGCGAAATCTATAGCTAAAAGCAAGAAAAATTTCCTTGACAACAGCGAAAAGTCGTTATACAATAAAAAGTATAAGAGAGAACGTTGACTCGTCTTAAAAGAAAGAAAATCGTTTTTCTTATCTTTTTTGTCTGTCTAAGGAGATAAAAATGAAGCAACAAGAGCTTAAAGGGTTAGCGCTTATCCGCAAGCAATTACCCTTGCAGTTGATGGTTTGGCCCATGGTGATTTTTCTGATTATTTTTCATTATATACCGATTTACGGTATTATTATCGCGTTTCAAGACTTTACCATTTTCGACGGATTCTTCGGTAGCAGGTGGGTGGGGCTAGAGCAATTTCGTGCCTTTTTAGAAGATAGAAATTTTTGGTTAGCCACCCAAAACACCTTGGGAATCAATGCTTTACGTCTGGTTATTGGCTTTCCGGCGGCGATTATCCTTGCGGTGATGGTCAACGAAATGCGCATGGGATTTTTTCGCAAAAGCACGCAGACGATCTCTTACCTCCCGCACTTTCTCTCTTGGGTTATCTTTGGTGGCATGATCATCTCTTGGCTCTCCAGCACCGGCATTGTTAATCAAATTTTGGTGGGTCTTAAGATTATTGAGCGCCCGATTACCTTTTTAATTGAACCTCGCTATTATTGGTGGATTGCGGTCTTTTCTGATATTTGGAAAGAAGTAGGTTGGAATACCATTCTCTACCTTGCGGCGATGGCAGGCATCGATCCCACGCTCTATGAGGCGGCGACCGTAGATGGCGCGACACGTCTTCAACAAATCATCAAGATTACTATCCCTTCGATTCGCGGAATCATTATCCTCACCTTCGTCTTGGCGATGGGCGGACTCTTTGGCTCTAACCTCGATCAAACCTTAATTTTACAAAACTCCCTCAACCGCTCCCGCAGTGAGGTCATCTCCTCCTATGTCTTTAGGATGGGTATTTCCGGTGGCGATTACTCTTATGCAACGGCGATTGGACTCTTTTTGTCCTTAATCTCTTTGGTCTTAGTACTTAGCACCCACTATATCACCAAGCGCATGAACGATCGTTCAATCTTTTAGGAGGATTTTATGGTACACCGACGCTCCATGATGGATCACGTAAACACCGCTTTTATGGCGATATTCACCTTGAGTATCTTGATTCCGCTCTTCAATGTGCTGGCGCTCTCCTTTAGCGACCCATTTGCCGTAGATGTCTTTATCTGGCCCAAGGAATTCACCACGGAATCTTATAAACAGGTCTTCAACGATCCCCGTATCTATCGCGCGTTTGTTATTTCGATTTTGCGTACGGTTGTCGGGGTGAGCACGAGCATCATCTTTACCGGCATCGTGGCATACGCGATGAGTAAAAATGATTTATGGGGACGCAGTCTTTATATGAAAATGGGTATTTTAACCATGTTTATCGGCGGTGGCATGATCCCGACCTTCTTACTCTATCGACAATTAGGCTTATTAAATAACTTTATGGTTTATATCATTCCAGCGCTCTTTAGCTTTTATAACATGATTATTTTTATGAACTTTTTCCGTGAGCTACCCAAAGAGCTCGAAGAGTCTGCCCGCATCGACGGCGCAAGTCAATGGACAATCTTCTTTCGGATTATTATTCCGCTCTCCATTCCCGTCGTCTTAACCATCGCGCTCTTTAACGGCGTAGGACACTGGAACGACTACATGACCGCCAAGCTCTATATCGCCAATAAGGAGAGCATTCATCCCATCCAGATGTTCTTATATAACATGATTTTAGCTTCCGCTGCGCGGGATATGCAGAATCTGCCTGTCGAAGTGGGCATGACCACAACCAAATCACTACAACTAGCCACCATGGTTATCACCACCGCGCCCATTGTGATGGTTTATCCCTTTATCCAAAAATATTTCATCAAAGGAATGCTGGTTGGCTCTGTAAAATAGCGTATTTACCCAGAAAAAGGAGTTTTTTATGAAAAAAGGATGGATGCTCGCACTCATCGCGTTGAGTATGATAAGTTGCCAAAAAGGCGAACAAGCCTCTAAGGAGCTACCGCCATCGCGCTTTAGCGTCAACCCCAATGAGCCCAGTTACAAGCTCCAAGATGAGCAGGGGGTGATCACTTGGTATGTCAACTTTGATTGGTATATTCCCCCTACTGGATCGGGGGTGGTCTCGCAAAAAATCCTCACCGATACCAACACGCGTCTACGGGTGATTCGTGGCAATGATGATACGCTCAATCAGATGATCGCATCGGGGGAGATGCCCGATATCGTTACCGTTGGCACTTGGACATCTTTCCCCAAGATTGCCCACCGCTGGGCGATGCCCCTCAATCAGCTTGCCGATGCTTACGACCCTTATTTCTACCAAGTAGCCAAACGCGATACCTTGGCGTGGTATACCGACGATCAGGGCAATATCTACGGCTACCCAGCCAGCTCTAACGACTACGAAGATTTTTTAGGAGAGGATAGTGTCCTCAATGGTGGCCCCACATTTTTGGTTCGCCAAGATATCTACCGCGCCATTGGCTCCCCTGATATGCGCACGCCAGAAGGATTTTTACAAGCCTTGCGTGATGCCAAAACCTACGATCCAACGATCATGCCGTTGGTTTTTGGCATTGAGAGCACCTTTAGTGAGTCGATCATTGAGATGCTTGCCAGCTTTTTGGCGATCCCCACCTTGCAAGATGGCAAGCACTATGAGCGGATCTTTGATGCGGAGTATTTGCGTTGGATCGAGGTGTTGCGCCAAGCGCATCAGGAGGGGTTAATTCTTGATGATAATTTCACTTACAACAAAATTGAGTACAACGATGGCTTTAATGGCGGACAGTATTTTGCCGTCTTTGCCTCTACGCTCAATGCGATTAAGTATCAACTCATCAATAACCACAACCGTAATCCCAATCAGCATTATCTGGCTATCGATGGCCCTGCCAATCGCAACTTGGATGCACCGCATCTCACCGCCAGTGGGATTGGTGGCTGGGCGCTAACATTTATTACCCAAGGCAGTCAAAACAAGGAGCGCGCTATCCAGTTGCTCACCTACCTGATGAGCGAGGAGGGGCACTTCACTAGCCAACTCGGAATTGAGGGCGAAACCTATTACCGCGGAGAAGATGGCTTATATCGCTATACGCCGGTCATTCTTGATTTGCAGAACAACGATAATGAAGCCTTTCTCACCCAAACGGAGTTTCCGCTCTTTTGGATGTTGCTGGACAGTAACTTTTTAGAGCGAAATACGGATATCTCGGTGGCGGAGCTCAACCAAATTTGGCACTGGTCTTTGGGGAAATTTGTACCACAGTTTGCCTTAGAAGAGAGCGATCCTGATGCGCGCACCGCCGAAGAGCGTAGTTGGATTCACTATCAAGAGGAGCGTATTGAGGCCGTGATTCGGATGATTCGCTCCTCAAGCCCAGAACAACTGCAAGCCGAAGTAGAGCGATTGCAAACGTTCTACCAAAGCGAGGCGATTCAACGTGCGATTGCCGTAAAAAATGAAAAAATTGCTCAAAATATCAAGAAATTAGCCAAAATGGGCTATGCCTAGTTGGAAAAAGTAGATAAGGAGTTTTTATGAAAAAAGTATGGATGCTTGCACTCATCGCGTTGAGTGTAATAAGTTGCCAAAAGGGTGAACAAGCCTCTAAGGAGCTACCGCCATCACGCTTTAGCGTCAACCCCAATGAGCCTAGTTATAAGCTCCAAGACACCGAGGCGACGATTGTTTGGTATGTCAATTTTCCGTGGTTTGGTGAGCGTAAAGGTGAGGATTACGCCTCCCATAAGATAAAGCTTGATACCAAAACTACGCTTCATCTCATCAGTGGAGATGACGATCGCCTCAACCAGATGATTGCTGCTGGACAGTTGCCCGATATCATCACCCTAGATAAGATAAATTTCGCCGTACAAGATGCGCATCGTTGGGCAGTGCCACTCAATCAGCTTGCCGATGCCTACGATCCCTACTTCTATCAGGTCGCTAAGCCCGATTCCCTTGCTTGGTATACCAATGACGCAGGTGATGTCTACGGCTATCCAAGCATGTCTAATAGCTATGCAGATTTTACCGATCCCGACAGCCAGATGGTGGGGGAGCATGGCTTTTTGGTGCGTCGCGATATCTATAGTGCGATTGGATCGCCTAGCATGCGTACCCCAGAAGGATTTTTACAAGCCTTGCGCGATGCTAAAGCGCTTCAGCCGAATATCGTTCCCTTGGCGATTTACCGTCTGCGTGATGGTGGGGCGGCCGTGGATGCGATCATGAATTTCTTGGCTATTCCACAAATCAAAGATGGTGCTTACCATGAGCGTCTCTTTGATGAGGAGTATCTTATCTGGCTGGATGTCTTGCGCCAGGCCTACCAAGAGGGGCTGATTATCGACGATAACTTCGCCTATGTGGAGGATGATTTTGTCGATGGGCTCAACCAAGGGCGTTTCTTCTCCTTGCTCACCACCGCATTACCTGCCATGAGCGCGCCGATTGCACGCAATGCCCAGCGCAATCCTAATCAAAGCTATATCGCCATCGATGGTCCTGCTAATCGCAACATGGACGATCCTGCCTTTTTCACCGAACAGACGGGTATCAGTGGTTGGACGCTTACCATGGTAACCCAGCACGCCAAAGACAAAGAGCGCGCGATTCAACTCATCACCTATCTCTTAAGCCCTGAAGGACACTTTACCACGACCCTTGGCGTAGAAGGGGAATCCTACTATCGTGATGAGGCGGGAGTCTACCGCTTTACCGAGGAGTACGCAACGTGGCGCGCGGAGGATATTGATGGTTTTACGCGGGAGACGCAATTAGGCGAGTTTTGGATGATTGCTGACCCCAGCTTTAAACTACGCTACACCGACACCCAAATGCCTGAAATGAAGCAGATTTTTGGCTGGACGCAAGGAAAATTTCGGCCTGAATTTGCTATCGAAATGAGCGATCCCGATCCACGTAGCGCAGAAGCACGCACCATGAAAGCGTATCAAGAGAACCATCGTATCGACACCATTGTACGCATGATTCGATCGCCTTCGAAAGAAGCGATGCTTCAAGAGCTTGAGGCATTAAAAGTTGTCTATCAATCGGCGGATATTCAGCGCGCATTTGCCGTAAAAAACGAAAAAATTCAAGCAAATCTTGCTAAGTTAGCCCGATTTGGTTATTAAAAACATCACAGGGAGAAGAGGGTTATCTCTTCTCTCTGCTTTTTAAAAAAGGAAAGAGTTATTAATGAAAATTTATGAAACCAAAGAAGAGAGTAACCACCGCCTAAGCGTCGTGGATGCCACCACCGCACAGGATGCAAACATCCTCATTACCTTGCACCCTGAAGAAGAGATGCAAAAAATGATTGGCTTTGGCGGTGCATTCACCGAGTCTACCGCATACAATCTCTCCCGCCTCTCTCCAGCCAACCAAGAGATCATTATGAAAGCATACTTTGGCGCAGAGGGCAATGACTATCGTCTAGGACGCGCTCACATCCACAGTTGCGACTTCTCGCTGGAGAACTACACCTACATGAACGATCCCAAAGATACCGAGCTCAAGAGCTTCTCTATCCATCGCGACCACACCTATATTTTACCGTTGATTAAAAAAGCACAGCGCATGGCCGGTTCTTTAGAACTCTTTGCCAGTCCTTGGAGTCCGCCATCGTTCATGAAGAGCAATAATTTAATGAATCGGGGAGGCAAACTACGCCCTGAATTTGCCCAGATGTGGGCTGATTATATGGTTAAATTTCTCCAAGAATACAAAAAAGAAGGCATCAATTTCTTTGCCGTTACCGTGCAAAATGAGCCCGAGGCGCATCAAACGTGGGAGTCTTGTCTCTACACCGGAGAAGAAGAGGCGGCCTTTGTTCGCGACCATTTAGGCCCTACCCTCAAAAAATCAGGTCTCAACACCAGCATCATTCTCTACGATCACAACCGCGATCACGTTTTCGATCGTGCTAAAGTTGCCTACGACAATCCACAAACTGCCCAATATCTCTGGGGTGTGGGCGTGCATTGGTATGTGGTAGAGCAATTTGAAAATTTAACCAAGGTGCATAACGCCTATCCCGACAAACATATCATCTTTACCGAAGGATGCGTTGAAGGGGGCTGTGGCTTAGAAGGTAAATGGCGCTTTGGCGAGACCTATGGCTATCACATCATCAATGATCTTAACAACTGGGTAGAGGGTTGGTGCGACTGGAACTTAGTTTTAGATGAGATGGGCGGGCCTAATCATGTGGAAAATTACTGTTCTGCGCCCATCATGGCAGATACGGTTAATGATAAAGTGGTCTTCCAAAATTCCTACTATTATATCGGACACTTCTCCCGCTTCATCAAACCCGGCTACGTGCGTATTGGCCACGAGGTGAGCGCCACCGGGCTCTATGTAACGACGTGGAAAGGCGATGGGAAGATTGTTATCGTGGTGCTTAATCGTAATGAGGCTGCTCTGCGTTATCGTTTGAGCCTCGCGGATACAAACATCGAAATTGGTGCACACGCCATTCAAACTGTGATTATCGATGCATAAAGGGCTCTACGCCATGGCAACCACCATCAGTAAGCTCATCATCTTGAGCACGCTGATGGCGATTGCCTCTATCCCCATCATGCTCCCTTTTATCTGGCTAGAGCGCCATCGTACGGTCTTGCTTCTCCTGCTGACGCTACCGACGCTCCTCCTCTTTAGCCTATCGACACTGCGTGTTATTGTCGATAAAACCGAGCAGGGCATCGCTAAGCACTTTTTTCATTCTCTTATCGATTGGTTAAAGCAAGGAAAGCGTATCCTCCTGCTCCTTTACATATTAATATTAGCGTGGTATCTCTTAATGATAGCGCAAGCCAGCGCCTCTTGGTACTATCGTCTCTTTATGAGCGCCTTCTACTTTAACCTGATGCACAACTTAGCACAGCTACACATTCGTTATTCAGCATGGACAATCAAACAGAAAATTCAACTAAGTATCTACTTATTTATTAAGCACTTACCCCGTCAATCTCTAAGCATGATCGCCGTGGTATTGTTAGGGATTTTGGGCTTGAAAAATCTCATTTTAACCATTTTTATTCTGCCAGCGTTATTGCTTTGGTTGCTCCATATGAGCCAAGCCTCGCTCTATCGCGATGTGGGTGCATTCTTCGACGATTGACACAAGGGCATAACTTTGTTATCATCAAGTTAGTAAATCATTGCAGAGAAGGAGCAATCATGAAGAAGATTTTATGGCTTATCGCCCTTGTTGGCGTAGCCTTAACGACAATGAGTTGTACACAATCGCGCGGGGTAGGGCAAATTTCGGTAGCAGGACAGGCCGAACTAGAGATCGAACCCGATGAATTTTATATCAATATCCGTATCCGCGAATACTTTACCGAAGAACTCGATCGCAACATCAACGACGCCAACTTATTTGTTACTCTCGGGCCAAATATCCTAGAGTTAGAAGATAACCTCATCGCTGAACTCCAGAAATTGGGCATCGAGCGCAAAGAGATTCGCTTACAAAACGCCGGCAATGAAGTTGTTACCCTCAATCGCAATAATAATTACACCCGCTCTCGCACCGTAGTAAGTACCCGTAATTATCAAGTGATGGTCAATAGTATGGCGGCAGCCGATCAGGTGCTCACCCTCAAACTCTCCCATGGATCTGGATCCTCCCTCAGCGATATGCGTAATAGTAAAATTGAAGAGTATAAGCTTCAAGTAAAACGCATGGCGCTGGATAATGCCGAAACGCGCGCGCAAAATCTCGCCAAAGGACATGGCAAGATTGTCGGGCTCATCTTTGTCAGCGAGGACGATAGCCGTATCACCCAACAGCAAGGACAAACCGGCATGATGAAGAGCAGTGCCGAGAGTAATAATATGCTACTTATGGATAGTCGTAATAAGGAACTCTCAGATAGCGTGGACGGTGAGGGTATGGCCTATCGCGAGGCAGTAGCCGTGCGCAAGATTCTCTTGCGCGCTAGCGTAGATGCGGTTTTTGCCGTACAATAATTAATCACAGAGCAATAAGACAGCCCAGCTAAGGCTGGGTTGTCGCGCTTTTTTTCTAATGAATAAATAGCAGCTTATCTTTTTGATATAAATATTTATTCTTCCAAAAGCACGCGCGATACCACAAGCGCAAGGCCGGCAACCGTAGCCCTTTGGTAGTGCAACCATGAGCGCTGAAGGTGATGCACCGGATAGTGCGGATCTAACACGAGTAACTGCTCTACCACCAAGCGATAAATCAGATCGTGCGCAAAAAATGTTCCATAGCATAAGATTACTTGCGGATCGAGGATGCGCGTAGCCACCAAAAAAGCACGTGCCATATAGCCAGCGCACTCTCTAAGCAGTGCCTCAAGCGGTGGATCCATCGGGGTAGCTTCTTTATCGATATAGAATAAATAGCGATGTAACTCGGTTAAAGTCAAAGGATTATCGCCTAAAAAAGCACGCAAATGCGGTAAGTTATCTAACACGAATTGTTGCCGAATTTGTTCTAGTATCACCCCAAAATCGAGATAGGTTTGCAGACAATCCTTTCGCCCACAGCCACAGAGACGCCCCTGATCCCCCACCGGTAAATGCTCAATGTTGCCGGCCTGCCGATGGCTACCTTGATAGATTTTTCCACCCATAACCAACGTAGAGGAGAGGGAGTTTGACCAACTAAAGAGGAGTAAATCTTCCATAGCCTGCCCATCAGTGTAAAGAAGATGTGCCTCTGCAAAGGCAAGCGCATGCCTCTCGATGAGCAGAGGATAGGGGATAAGCATCTGCAAAATATCATGCAATTCTTCTGCATCGTGCATAAAAGAAGCACCTAAGCTAACACCCACGCCCAAAATCTTGCGCTCACTAATCTTTAGGTGCACCCGCATACTCTCTACCTGTTGCACCAGATGCCCCAAGAATGTCATCATCGGTTGGTTGCCGATTACCAGAGCGCTCTTTTGTAACACCTTTCCCTGAATAGAACTAATGGCGATAATCACCTCATCAATCTGCCAATCCATTGTCATGGCATAGCCAAGGTTATCATGCAAAGACAATAAAATCTCTTTACGCCCGACACTTTTTGCTTTCATGAGAATATTCTTTTCCACTATATAATGATGTTTAATTAAATCTGCGGTAAGGCGCGTAATCGCCGCAGGAGTAAGGTGCATCAGCGTTGCCAATCTCTTGCGCGATAGCTTTCCTTCCCGCAATAGGTGTCTTAAAATAAGCCGATGATTTTCGGTCAATACAAATGCCTTTGCCATAACGACTCCTCATTGATTAATTATCGTCATTAATTATCAAAAGAGTAAGAGATATGAAGCGACTTTTTATAATCATAATAGAGATTCTGTCTATTTAAAAAACCTCCGCTATTTACTAAACAAAACTATCTTACTAATCAATTCACTTTTTATGAAAAACCAAAAAGTTCCTCATAACTAAAATTTATTGACAAAAAATATCCTAAGCCCTTGATATTTTTTTCTGTATCGGATATAATCCTAATCAATGATTATATTGTTTGATTTGGCTTTACTTTTTTCTTAAAGAGTTGAACCATGTCATACAATATCTCCTTTGGAAATTAAAGTATAAAACAGAGAGCTTCACACAAGCCTAGTGAGGCTCTCTGTTTTATTTTTCTTCGATAAACCGTGCTTTTATCTTGACATCTTATCCTTTTTCCTTTATACTTACATCGTAAATATTCTTAATAAAATGAGGGTTAGATGCTCTATTCTCGATACCGTTCCGTAATTCTTATGCTCTTCCTCTTCCTTCCCTCCTCATCGATGCTACTCTCTTCTACCGAAACACAAACTCTAAACAGTGGCAAGATTGTCTTTGGTTTTTCTGTGGAAGATTTCCATGAAGGTTGGCAACGCGTCAATCATCTTCTTGGTACGCCCTTTGGCGATCTTTTGCTCTCGAGCGTGCAACACACCCCATCGCGCGGACGTTTTGTCGAAGCAAGCTTGACCGCACAGACCTCTTTATTGCTCTATCTTGATCCACAAGAAGATTTTATTACTTCCATTTTATTTAAGAGCCCGCTTCCCCAGAAGCAGTTTGATCACATGATATTTCACAATTTAGTGACGCTCCTTGTCAGCCTTGTTAGTTATAACATCGATTTTAAGACCTTTGATGCGATCTTCAAACCACTCAAAAAGAATCAGCCTTCGGTACATACACAGCTATACGAGGATATCTTTTACATCAGTTATACGAATCGTCAAAAAGAATTTATCTTAGTCATCTCACCAAGACAACATATTATCTAAGATCCGATAGACGTTTCATATAAAGCGCTTCATTTATTTTCTGCGCAAAGCGAAGCAGGCGATCTTGATAGACATCTAAGGCATCATGATGGTGCGCCGGTAAGCGAGTAAATTCTACCACTTTATTCCCCTTCACATAAAGGATAACTGCCTGCTTCTGATGTCTTACTTTAAAATGCAAACTGGGATGCCATGCCAAAAAGTAAGGCGTATGATGCCATAAAGATCCCTTAAAATAGATACCATAATTGCTGATAAGCGTATGATTACTACCCAACCATAAAGGAATTTCGCCACTATGCGCTAAGAGACCATATTCGTCGGCTAACTGCCAAAAGGGCGCTTGCTGATAGGCATGAGAGCGAATATGTTGATAGATAGAGTTGCGAATTTCGCTGTTATGACTAAAAAGAATCAGGTGTAGATCGTCGCTTTTTAAGAGGAGATAAAGCTCTTTATAGTAAGAGAGGATATATTGATTAATCATCTTAATTAATACATCTTCACGACTCTCACTCTCTTTTACCTGCCAAGCATGATAAACCAGAGGTTTCTCTAACTTTATCACTTGGGCGTACTGCTCTAGGACATTTTTTAAGAGATCAAAAGAGGTTTTTCGCTCTGGATCTATGGTGAAAAACGGTGAGTGAGGCACATCAAGCAATGGATAGAGATTATGAAACAGCAACCCTTTGAAGCGCTCGATACTTACGGGATAGAGTAAAATATCTTCTTGGTAAGAATGAAAAAAGAGTCCTAAAATATAACTACTCCAGAACGTTTGCCAATCAGGAAAGTGATAGCGTAAAAGCCGTTCCACTAACGCGACATTCTTCGTTAAGTAGACACTCTCCAACAAGCCAACCTGATCGGCAAGCGCCAATAATTCAATCATATGGATAAAATAGTAGCCACTAAAGCCCACGTAAATGCCATGCTGATTCACTTGTAATGCCGAGTTAGCCCAAAGAGGCTCATAATGACCAAGAAAATATTTTAGATGATCGCAATACGCCTGATCCTCTCCGAGGGTATACCAAATCCCATCGATCTCTTCTTTAAAAGAGATCTGTTCTAGTGCAGGATAGTGCCAATGATTAGCCACCATCTGTGCCAACGCAATGTAGCCGTGATAATGGGTATTAGCGATCTCGCTGGTGATGGTCATCGCCTGCTCTGCATGTAAGTGGGCAATCGTGCTGGCGTGCAATGACTCCACCGCGATAAAATCTTGTAAATATTTGTGCATATATTGTTGAAATGTCGCTACATCATGAATGCCGTACTCTTTGTTCAAAAGCAAGCGAATTTCTTTCAGCGTCATTTGTGCGGGAATAAAAGCACGCCAGATCTGCTTAGAATTGTAGTAGCGCTCCTGTACTTCCTCTTTGGGATGGGGCGTGTTAATCCAACCAGTGGAGTCGTAAATTGCAGTAAGGGCAAAGTAGGGATTGTGCATAGTAGTATCTTCCTTGTTAGGCAAAGATACTTTGCAGAAGAAGAATTGTCAAGAAAAAGCTTTTCCTAAAAGCTCCCTGCTTGCTCTAGGCGTGCTTGTAGCGCGTATAATGGTTGATAATCCCACCAATGCGCAGGTGTGTAGTTCATAATGAGCGGTAAACTTTGCAATAAATTCCGCCACAAGCGAGGCTGGTTCTCCTTGTCGCTATTATCCAAGAGCAAACAGAAGGCATAGCTTGCATAAAATTCGCCCCAATTGTGGATATGCATGCGCAGAACACCCATCACCAGCGCAAGAATCTCATGAATTTCCCCTAAAGAGATCGGCATCCCCGCCTCTACCGATTGGGCTAGATACTCCACCACCCGACTCGCCCCGCCTGCGACCAAGCCACTATTCCTATCGAGATAGGCACAGAGCGCTGGGTATTGTTGATAAAGCTGCGCCATCTGCATAGACGCCTCTCGCTTATGATCATGCAAGTAGGTATAGAGATCGGGGGCTTGCATCGTCAGAATCGAGGAACGGGTCGATGAAATTTCACGAAAATAACCAGCGCTCATCAAGTAACGATAAACCAACCCCACTTGCGAAACCCAATGATGCAACGTCTCGATCTGGGCAGGCTCATTGTAAAGATGCTGCGCATAGAGGCTCTGTACGCTCTGATCTAACCACTGCTCAACATGACCAATCAATTCGCGTTGAAACACCATTCTTTGTTCCAAGAGGCGTTGGGTATAGGCACTGCGATAAACCGACGCGTGCCAAGGGGTAACCTCTACCTGCGTGAGTGTGCCTGTGCGAAGAGAAGCTAACAAAAAGTAGTGTTGCGACACAAGATACCTCCTAGTCATAATGAGTAAAAAAGCTATCTCTACCCACTAAGTATCCTCAAGAAAGCAACAAATGCACCTAAAGGTCAAGCCCTAGAGACCCTTTTTTTATTTTTTTCTACAGATTTTTGAAAAATGGTCGATTAACGCGAGAACCGCTCAAAAAAGCTTAGCTTATAGCTATTGATGGTCGATGCCTTAATTAAAACCATCGCTTAAGATAGGAGAGAAACAGAGTGGACATCTACGAAAAATCCCTAGAGTTACACAAAAAGTATCAAGGTAAATATCGCATTGAGAGTAAGATCCCCATCAGCGACTTTAATGACCTCGCCTTAGCCTACTCCCCCGGAGTAGCAGCGCCGTGTAAAGTCATCGCCCAAAATAAAGACGAAGCCTACACCTACACCGCCAAAGGCTCCACCATCGCCGTCATCTCCGATGGCAGCGCCGTGTTAGGCCTCGGCAATATCGGCCCCTATGCAGCAGCACCAGTCATGGAAGGCAAGGCCATTCTCTTTAAGGAATTTGCCGATATCAACGCCATTCCCCTCTGTCTGGATACCCAAGACACCGAAGAGATTATCCGCACCTGCACACTCCTTGCACCCTCGCTTGGCGGTATCAACCTAGAGGATATTAGCGCGCCACGCTGTTTTGAGATCGAAGAACGCCTCAAAGCCACCCTCGACATCCCTGTCTTTCATGACGACCAACATGGCACCGCCATCGTCGTAGCTGCGGCCATCATCAATGCCAACCGACTAAGCGGGCGCTCCATGAGCGATCTTCATGTTGTCATCAGTGGCTTGGGTGCCGCAGGAGTTGCCATCGTGCGTATACTAAATGACTTAGGCGTAAAATCGATCACCGCCCTCAACTCCAAGGGCGTGGTAAACCGTAATAATCAACCCAATGCGATGGTTAAATCGCTGTTGGATCAAGAACTTATCCTCAACGCCACCGAGAAAACCACCCTCGCCCAAGCACTCGTCGATAGCAATGTCTTTATCGGCGTGAGTGTCGCAGGGATTGTCAGCCCCGAAATGGTGCGCACCATGGCAAAAGATCCCTACATTTTCGCCCTTGCCAACCCAGAACCCGAGATCATGCCTCACCTAGCCATCGAAGCAGGTGCATTCGTCGTGGGCACCGGACGTAGCGATTTTCCTAATCAAATCAACAATGTCCTAGCCTTCCCCGGTATTTTCCATGGCGTGCTGGCAAGTAAGGCCAAGCAGATCACCAATGAAATGAAACTGGTTGCCGTCCATGCTCTTGCCAATATCCTTACCGAACGCGAGCTTAAGCCTACCCACCTTATTCCTGGGGCGTTTGATGAACGTGTTGTACCGGCCATCAGCCAAGCCATTGTCGATATGGTAGAAAAGAGCAAATAAGCGATAAACCGAACAGCTAGACCCAAGAGAGCCCTTTTTAGACTCTCTTGGGTGATTCATCGCGTTGACTACGTAAAAATGCAATCTCCTGCGCCCAAAGGGTTGGCTCTGGCGTTTCCAAAATCAACGGCATCTCTTCTAGTCGCTTGTCTTTGGCAATCAATTGAAAAGGCGTCCAGCCAATTTCGCCTGCGCCCAAACTCGCATGCCGATCGACGCGCGAACCGTGCGCTTTAAGGCTGTCGTTAATATGCATGCCTTTAAGATACGAAAAGCCGACCACTTCACCAAAGGTCTGCATGGTTTGATGATAATCATCTTCGGTACGTAAATCGTACCCAGCGGCAAAGATATGCGCCGTATCAATGCAGACCCCCACCCGTTGATCGTTACCTTTGAAGTATTCCAAAATCGTGGCTAACTCCTCAAAGGTCGCGCCGGTATGCGATCCCGACCCCGCTGTCGCCTCAATCACCAAGGTCGCGTATTTAGTGTGATCTAAGATGAAGCGCATGGCCTCGGCGATGCGCGCAAGAGCAGGCGCTAAGTCGCTCTTAAGGCGCGCCCCAGGGTGAAAGTTGAGCAAGTGCAAGCCCAACGCCTCCACTCGCTCTAGCTCATCAAGCAGACTATTGATCGATTTTTGGCGAATTTCCGGATTATCCGTTGCTAAATTGACTAAGTAGTTGTCATGCACCAAAACCTTATCCGCATCAATCTTACTTGCTACTAACGCCTCTTTAAACGCAGAAATATCCTTCTCGCTCAACGGCGGAGCCTGCCAACCACGCGGATTGCGCGTAAACATCGCAAAGGCATTAGCATCAATTTTTTGCGCATTCTTGGGGGCATTTGCTAAGCCTCCTGCCGTAGAAACATGAGCTCCGTAGTAAAACATATCGAGAATATCTCCTTGCTTAAATGATTAATTTACGTAATTAAAAAACATACGTCGCAATGGCTGCGCCCACTAAAGAAGCGCTCTCAACCTTGGTAAATTCAAAATAACGCTGATAGGCACCAATGAGGATCTCTTCTTTCATCAAGCGTCTAATCTCATCTTCCAACCCATGAAACGCGTAGAAGGTTGTCCCGTCAATGGTAATACAAATGGGCGAGGATTGCAAGAGCCCCTCTCCACTCTCTAAAATCATCGCCGAGAGGGTGGCTGCCACCACTTTGGCAACACGCTGAAGTAGATTAGCGATCAACTGCCCAGCCACCTCGCGTTGAGAGAGCGCCACTTGACTAAAGATATAGCCTAAAATATTCTCTTCGTCATGGATATTATTATAGAATTCGCTGATGGCCTTGGTATCGAGATCATCAAGCACTGGACGCAAAAGATTCGCAACATCAGGCTCAAAGACCCCCGCCTCACAAGCAAATTCCATGGTGATAGCACAGAGTCGTCCAAAATAAGCACCGCTCATCATCTTCTCCATAAAAAAATTGCCCGGGGTAGAGGTCTGTTGATCTAAAATGCGATCCATATCGCCCCGATAGAGCACACTAAAGCCACCTGCCTCGAGGTTGACCACCTGCGACTCCTCTAAATTGAGGTTATCCAACTTAGCAATCTTAAAGTTAGGCACCACGTACGCCATATTCATGCCCGTGCCTAAAATAAAGCCCATATAGCTGGAGTAATGCTTCTGCTTGCTACGTAAGAGGCCACTCAAGAGCGTGGTTACGGTATCATTTACCACCATAACGCGAGAGAGTTCACTTTCTGGGTTTCGCGCAAAAGAGGCCTCTTTAAGCGAGTGCCCCACATAACTACCAATAACCTCCGGAGCGACGATCTCTTTGCTAAAAACCAACACCTTCCCATCGCCCTCTGGGGTACTGCGTGCAGGATAACTAAAGCAAAAGCCAACATAGCGATGCTCTTTGACTTCCTCGTCGATAATACTGGCAATTTGATCGTAGAAGGCTTGCTTGCTAATCTCTTGTCCATCGCTACCGGGCATGGGCGCTTTGGCAAAATTCTCGATGATCGGATCACCTTTTTCGTCAAAGGAGATAACCGCTTTGCGTAAATTTGTCCCACCAGCATCCAAGACAAGAACCTTACGATGCTGGGGTAGATGGTGGGGGATACGGACATACGTAGGGAGCATCAGGAGCGAACTCTTCTTATTGCCGGCCAACCCCATACTCATGTGATGGCGAAACTTCGTCAACACCTCGGCCATATTGGTGTAGCTGGGGTGCATGTTGTGCTTGAGCAAAAATTGCTCCATCTTGGCAGAACGCCCAAATCTATCTTTCATTTGCATACTCTCATCTCCTCTCTTTCTCTTTCTTTAGTTTATTATAGCACACAAAATGAAAAAGCACTACAAAATTTTCTCCCCAGAGGCACGACGCAAGCGATCGCAGAGGGCATCGCCCAAAGACGCATCGTAATAGGCGAAAATTTCGCGCGCGCTGCTGGCATCGGCTTTTGCCAAGGTCGCGTATAATCCTTGCGCGTATGTTGTTGCATCAGAAAATATTACCGTATGTGGATAGGAAGTGAGCATCGCGCTATCTTCACCCACCTCCATAAAGATAATAAAAACATCCGAGAGATCCTTTATCCTAAAAAGATCCTCGATTGTACGAAAGAGGGTAAGCGGTTTTTGTGGCTGATAATGCGCGTACTTCATGCCGGGGCTCAAGATGGGGGAATATTTTGACGACTGGGCGCGCAACGTGGGCGCAACCTCCACCCGATGATCCCCCAAAAGATCAGCGATATCGGCTTGGGTTACCGTGCCAAAGCGCAAAATTTTCACCGTATCCGCTTGCACCAACACCACCGTAGACTCTAAGCCCAATGCCGTACTCCCACCGTCTAAAATCGCGGGAATCAATCCCGAAAGCTGATCGTAGACCATCGAGGCGCTTGTTGCGCTATATCTGCCTGAAAGATTTGCCGAGGGCGCAACCAACGGCCTATCCACCGCCAACAACAACCGATGCGCCAAAGGATGCGCCGGAATACGTACCGCAATCGTGGAGAGATTTGCCTTAGCGTAGCCAGATATTCCACGCGCATGCGGTAAAATAAGGGTGATAGGACCGGGGCTAAAGGCATCGAGCAAGCTCTTGGCGAGGGGCGAGAGCGCAATATCATAATTAGCCAACTGATCGCGGTGGGCAAAGTGGCTAATCAACGGGTTATCCATCGCCCTGCCCTTAATGCGAAAAATCTGCTTACACGCCTCATCGCTGGTCGCATCACCTGCCAAGCCGTACACCGTCTCGGTGGGTATCGCCACAATCTCTTGCCTCAAAAGCAAATCCACCACCACATCTAGTTGCTCTTCCCCAAGTATCTCTGTCTTCATCGCCTATAGTTTATCCATTTACGCACATTTTGACAATCCTTCTTGCAAAAGAATAAAAAAGAAAAAATTGATCTTTACTTCTTTGCATTTTGTCGATATAATAAGAGAGAATCCAAACAGGCATTCGGCAAGGAGAGGCAAGCATGATAGAAGATATCTTTTTAATTTTGAAGTTGGCAAGCCAACCTGCCATGATCGGCGCGTCGCTAATCTTTTTACTCTTTCTCTTTATGCTCTTGCGCATTGTTGCCAGGCCAAACGAACTTGCCAAAATCAAGAAAAAGCCCAAAGGTGCATCCATGGCGCAAAAAATCCAAAGCGTCAAAGGCGCTCTGCCCAAAGCGCGTCCTGCTCCTGCCAAAGAACAGACAGAAGAAGACGAGGACGATCTCGATGACGAAGACGTCTCCTAAGCCTTAACCCAAAAAAGAGCTCCTAGCACCTCACCCCCTCATTTATAGCCACTCTTTACCCTTTTTACAAAATATGTTATAATATAAAGGGCTTTCTTTGCTCTCATCAGCTAAGCTAAGCCGAGGACTTCACTTCTATCAAGGATACCAGATATGCACGAAGAGAATATTGTTAATGTTGCCATCGAAAAAGAGCTCAAAGAGGCCTACCTCACCTACGCGATGTCGGTTATTGTCGCGCGCGCCCTTCCCGATGTTCGCGATGGCTTAAAGCCGGTGCATCGTCGTGTTATTTACGGCATGAGTCAGCTCAACCTAGAGCGCCGCACCAAGTGTGCTAAGATTGTCGGTGATGTCATGGGTTCCTATCACCCCCACGGTGATGCCGCCATCTATGACACCTTAGTGCGTATGGCGCAAGACTTTAGCCTACGTTATCCCTTAGTAGCGGGTGAGGGAAATTTTGGCTCTATCGACGGCGACCCAGCTGCCGCCATGCGTTACACCGAAGCAAAAATGGCCAAAATCGCCGAGACACTGCTACGTGATCTCAAAAAAGAGACCGTCCCCTTTATCCCCAATTACGACGGTTCGACCACCGAGCCCACCGTTCTCCCTGCGGCGCTTCCCAACCTTCTGCTTAACGGATCCACCGGTATCGCCGTAGGTATGTCGACAAGCATGGCACCGCACAACCTCACCGAGGTGGGTAACGCCATCATCGCCACGCTGGACAACCCCGAAATCACCATCGACGAATTACTCACCCACATCAAAGCCCCCGACTTTCCCGGCGGTGCAACCATCCATGGCCTTGCAGGTTATCGTAATGCCGCCTTCACCGGCAAGGGCTCGGTGGTGGTACGGGCAAAAATCGACATCGAAGAGAGCGGTAACCGCAAGGCACTCATCATTAGCGAGCTACCCTACATGACCAACAAGCGTAATCTCTTAATCCAGATTGCCAACCTCGTGAAGGAGAAACGTATCGACTCGATCTCCAGCATCACCGATGCCTCGGCGCAAGGCAATATCCGCGTGGTCATCGAGCTCAAAAAAGAGGCGCAACCCGATGTTACCATCAATCAGCTCTATCAATCTTCGGCACTTCAAAGCACCTTTCATATTAATAACCTCGCACTGGTCAATGGTCAACCCAAAACCCTCAACCTACGAGAACTGATCGATCACTTTATTGCCCACCGCCACACCGTCATCACCAACCGTAGCCACTTTGAACTGCGCAAACTCAAAGAGCGCGCCCATATCTTACATGGACTAAAAATTGCCCTCGAGAATATCGATGCGGTGATTACTCTCATTAAAGAGAGCATCAACGCCAGCACCGCCCGGGAAAAGCTCACCCAAGCCTATCTCCTTGACGATATTCAGGCCAATGCTATCCTCGAAATGCGCCTCCAACGCCTCACCAATATGGAGGTGAAGAAGATCCTCGATGAGCTTCAAGAGATCCTCCAGAACATCGCCTACCTTGAAGATCTAATCGCCAATCCTGACAAAATTTACGACATTATCCGCACCGAAACCCAACAAATTATCCAAAATTATGGCGATGCCCGTCGTAGCGTTATCGTCTTACAAGAGATCAATGGTATGGTTATTGAAGATCTCATCGAGCGCGAAGAGATGGTGGTGCTTATCAGTAAGCGTGGTTTTGTCAAACGCGTTCCCCTCTCGGAGTACAAGGAGCAGTCGCGCGGAGGCAAAGGCTCGCTCTCTGCCAAACTCGGCGACGATGATTATGTGGAGCATCTCTTCACCGGTAGCACCCACGATATCCTCTTGGTTATCACCAGTAAAGGCAAGGGATACTGGCTCAAAATCCATCAACTGCCCCTCGCCTCTCGACAGGCCAAGGGTCGTCATCTCAATGCCATCTTTGAATTTGAAGAAGGTGAAGAGATCAGCGAGAGCGTCGTGATCGATGCCTTCCATGAAAATCGCTATCTCTTTATGGCAACACGACGTGGCGTGGTCAAGCGCGTCGCCTTGAGTGCCTTTAAAAATGCCAAAATTCGTGGTATCATCGCCATCGGGCTAGATGACGATGATTATCTCCACAAAGCCGTCGTGACTTCTGGCGACAATATGATTATGCTCTTTAGCCAAATGGGTCGCGCCTTACGTTTTCATGAAGAGAAAGTACGCGCCATGGGACGCACCGCTGGCGGTGTGCGCGGAATCAAACTGCAACCAGAAGATGCTCTTGTCGGCGTAGCCGTAGAGAACCTGCCCGAGCAACAGATTCTCATTTTAAGTGAACATGGCTTTGGCAAGCGTACGCTGATGCAACACTTTACGCCTCATGGGCGGGGTACCGCTGGACAAAAGGTCGCCAATATCAGCGAAAAATATGGTAAAATCTTCTCCGCCATCGACTGCGACGACGAAAAGAGTCTCCTCGTGGTTACCGCCTCGGGAAAGACCATCAAAACGGCCCTCTCTAATATCTCTTTACTTGGACGCACCGCCGGTGGCGTGCGCATTGTTCGTCTCGAAGAGGGCGATGATGTGGTAGGGTTAGCCATCGCCAATAAGAGCGTAGACTTTGGTGATGCCGATGAAGAGCTCGCCCAAGATGCCTTTACCCACGCCGAAGTGATTGAAGATACCATCGTTGATGATACACCAGAGCTAGACAATGAAGAGTAAATCCATGTAATATAACATTTTAAAACAAGGGAAGTGATATCACTTCCCTTGTTTATTTTTTATTAGTTAATAAAACGACTCAAAAATTGTTTGGTGCGTTCATCTTTTGGGTTAGTGAAAAGCTCGTGTGGGGTGGTATCCTCCACGATATCGCCTGCACTCATAAAGAGCACCCGCGTAGCCACATCGCGCGCAAAACTCATCTCATGCGTAACCACAATCATGCTCAAACCCTCTTTGGCCAACTCCTTCATCACTTTAAGCACCTCGCCCACCGACTCAGGGTCCAGAGCACTGGTTGGCTCATCAAAAAGCAATAAATCGCCCTGCATACAGAGCGCCCGTGCAATCGCCACACGCTGTTTCTGTCCACCCGAGAGCGTGGTAACCTTCGCATGCGCAAACTCCGCCATGCCTACTTTACTCAAATAGTGCAAAGCTAAATCATTGGCCTCTTGCGTTGCTTTGATCCGCTTTGTCAGCAATGGCGCTAAGGTGCAATTACCTAAAACGGTATAATTATCAAAGAGATTAAACGACTGAAAGACCATGCCCATGCTCTGACGCATCAGATCGATATTCACTTGATGCGAGAGCAGATCTGTATCATGAAAAACAATCGATCCACTATCGGCCTCTTCGAGTAAATTGAGACAGCGTAATAAGGTACTCTTGCCCGAACCACTCGATCCAATCAAGGTGAGCACATCGCCTCGGTACAACGAAAAATTGATATCATTGAGCACTTGGCGGCTACCGAAGGACTTTTTTAGACGTTCTACGCGTAAAATTTCTTGCATTTATCGTCCCTCCTTAGCAGGACGGTTATCTAAATAACGCGCAAATCCCGTAATCAATCGCGTGAAGGTAAAGGTTAATAGCAAATAAATCACGGCGACAATAAAGTAAGACTCCGAAACAAAATAACTTTGTGAGCTGGCGGCCTTCCCGTTGTAAAAAAGTTCGCCTAATCCAATAATACTCAAAACCGCAGAATCCTTAATATTGGTGATGAATTCATTGTTAATGGAGGGTAGGCTGTGCTTAATCACTTGTGGCATCACCACATAACGCAAAGCCTGAAAACGGCTCAAGCCCAAAGAACGCGCTGCCTCCATCTGATGATGACCCAATCCCGACATCCCCGATCGCAAAATCTCTGCCAAATAAGCCGCCGTGTTAAACGAGACAACAATTAATCCGGCAATAACGATATTTTGTGAATATTTACTAAAAAATCCATAGTAAAAGAGCGCCGCCTGCACCACCATCGGCGTACCACGAATCACGTCAACATAAAGGATAGACAATAGGCGTAATAGCCGTCTTACCACCTTAATCAAGGGTCGATCGCGAAAGTGAATGACTTGACTCTGCATGGCAACCAAAAGAAAGCTCAACATTAATCCAAAAAAGGTGCCCACCAAGGCCAAGAGCATCGTAATCTTAATCCCCTCTAAAAAGAAGGGATAGTAATTAATAAGGAGATAGAGCACCCGTTCAAGGGTACTCGTTGGGTTTAATAAATCCAATTTATGCTCCTACTACAGCTGACTAGCCGCGTCTTTTGCCACTTGCATCATGGCGATACGCTCTTCTTCAGGGATAGTGGCGAGAATGGCATTAATGCGTTGACGCAATGCATCATCATCTTTGCGCATTCCAATAGCCGAAGCGCTATAAGAAGCTGGAATCTCCAAGGCTTGATCGCCAGTCAGGTGAATCATGACAAAATCAGGGTTAGCGCGCACATGCTCATCGCCCACCACCAACTCAGCAAGATAACCATCGATGACACCTGCTTTAAGCGATTGCATCAAGGCGACATAATCCGTAAGTAGTGCCGAAGATTGAATAGCAGGTAACTGCTCCAAAATCGCCACATGGTATGTCCCTAATTGCGCGGTAATCTTGGCACCAGAAAAGTCAGATCGTTGCGTAGCTTGCGTATAGGCACCATCGGCACGCACCACAAGCACAATCTCTTGGGTATCCTCATTGTGATAATAAGGATCCGTAAAGCTAATCGATCGCATCCGCTCTGGAGTTGCAGACATCCCCGCAATGATCAAGTCGATATTGTTGTTCTGGAGCGCTAAAATCAAGCCATCCCAGCTAATCTTCTTAATCTCAAGCTCCATGCCCAGCTCTTGCGCTAAACGTTGCGCAATCATCACATCGTAGCCGGCGGCATTGCCTTTTTGCCCACTAAAGGGATAGGTTAAGCCGGATTCCTCGCGTAAGGTTGTCCAGTTGTAGGGGGTATAATCACCTTCTAAGCCTACCACAATTTTTGTGCGAGGTTTGGAAGATTCACCACTTTTTTTTGCATCACACCCACTTAATAGCGCGATTACACTAGCGAACAAGAGAGAAAAAAAGAGACCTTTTTTCATCATTTTAGATAAAACCTCCTCACAAAAAGTATGTTACTGGGAAAGACCCATAATTTCTATAAACAAATAGAAATCCAATTCATTATCGCATAATCATGCATTTTTGTCAAGGCGTAACCTCTATAGAGAAGGATTATCTTTATTCTTATGCATGCAAAGGATTAGTGCATGATTATTACCCTTTTTTGGGCTCGATAAGAAGCGATTATGGATCTATACTGTAAGAGGGCTCTTTCTAAGGCGAGAGAGCGACCTAAATTATTTTAAAAAAGGAACTATCCCTATGCATATAAAAATTCAAGATTATCTCAAAGTTGCCCACTTTTTAAGTGAGGTCTTAGATAGCTCTTACCATGTTACGCTTAAGGATATGGAACATCCTCATGAACCAATCTTCTCTAGTCAAGCGCCTCCTGCCGAAGAGAGTGTAGATCTTTTAGCATTTAAATTAATCCATACCAAGGCCTATCTCCAAAAAGATGCGATAACCAATTATCAGGTGCCAAACCACTATCCCTTGCGCACCTCCACGCTCTTTATTAAAGACGAGGCGAATCAGCTCCTTGGCATGCTCTCTATCCATTGCGACAACTCCGGCTATCATCACTTAGCAAAAACCCTGCTCGATCTCCACCAGCCACACAATCATCCGCTAGAGATGGAGCAAGCCAATGCCACATCCATGCAGACAAATGCCAATCTTATCCAAGAAATCATCACCCAAAGCTTACAAGCAAAAGGTATTGATACCGAAAGTATCTCACCCCAAATGCGCATCAAGTCGTTGTTACAGCTCTCCTTTGACGAGAAAATCGCTATCATGCAAGCCATGCAAGAGCAAGGAATTTTTCTTATCAAAGGTTCGGTAGGACAAGTCGCCCAAGCCTTACACTGCTCTACCCCCAGCGTCTACCGCTATCTTCATAAGATTAAAACAGTCTCTAACCTTTGACAAAATCGACCACAATGCTTACAATAGAACACATGTCAAAAGAGAACATTACCCCCGCCCAACAGCTCATCATCAACCAAACCGCCACCACCCTCGATCGCCTAAGCCACATTCAAAACCTCGCAGGAGAGAGCGCCCTCCATTTTCCTGCGGTTAAAACCTTCAGTACCAGCCGACGCTTCAGCTTCCTAAACGCCCCAGAGTATAAAATCTTACGCAAAGGTACCACCGTCATCGGCGGAGAGGCAAGCTCAGGAAAGACCACCCTTGCCCTTCAGCTGGCCATCGACATGATGCTTCAAAGCCCCGATCTCTCTCTCCTCTTCTACACCCTCGATGAGAGCATCGAACGAGCCAAGCGCAAAATTTTAAGCCTACTCCTGGCCAATCAAGATCTCCTCCCCAAAGACAAACATGGCAAGCGCTACAACATCGCCTTCGACCCGCTCACCCAAGAGCTACAAGATATCCTTAAAGAACCCTCCCAACAAGCCATCCTCAAGCGCATTCACCTCTCCAACGACGCCTACTTTTTAGACCCCACCCACAACGGTTTCCATCAAGCAATCGCCCACGTCGGCGCTTACCGCACCATCATCATTGTCGATTATCTACAACTGCTACCCAAAGCCAATCACATCCACAATCTACGTGAAAATTTCAACGCCTCCCTTGCCTATCTCAAAGATCAAATCAATAAACTCAATGCCAATCCACAAAACGAGATGCTCCTGCTCCTCTTAAGCCAAGTAACCCGAGGTGCTAGCCAGAGTACCTTCAACTTTCGCGAGACCAGCGAAATCGAAAATATCGCCGATAGCGCCATCGTCTTAGAATACGACAGCCAACCCAAGAGTCAGCCCACCGGCAGAGGCAAAGAAAAAGTCATCGCCCTATCACGCACCCTTCGCCTCATCAAAAATAAAGATGGCGCCAAAGCCACCTTCCAAGCCATTATGGCATCAGACATCCCCTTTTTTAGCCATATCGACATCGCCAACCAGCGCTACACCGACAGCTCTTCCACCTTTAAAGTCACCTCAAGGTAAGCATTATTTATAATTTTTTTGTGATATTTGTTATTTTTTTTCAATTTTTGTTGTCTTTTTACGCTTTTTTTGTTAGACTTCCTCATTATAGCTTATATCTTGTGGAGGTAGCAATCAATGATATTAGGTGAGTTTATTAGTCAATTAGATAGGGATTGGTTTGCCTGTGTGGAAGATAGAAATTTACGCTATCTCACCGAAAGTGGACGCGTTCCTCAAGGCTTTCTTCCCGAACAATTTTGGCAATTTGTCGCCATGGCCTGGCAACAGAGCGATCCCTACGATCGTAAGGCCTTCGACTGGTTTCAAGAGAACCGTAGCGCCTTTCAATTCAAAATTCCCTATCCCAATCGCCCTAGCGAGATCATTATGTTGCATTTGGATAGACATAAAGTCTTTACCCATAAACTCTTTTTGGTTAATATAAAAATTCTCCAAAACGATTATTTAGGGCAGCAGCGTAGCGAGGAGTCCTTACCGCTAACCAAGTGGGCATTTCTCTCTTTTGAAAAAGATTTAGCACGCATTGCCGAAATCGCCAAAGCCGAAGCGTGGCAATCTAATTATGAACCGCATCTGCATCTCAATCAAGAATTTTCCTTCAATCGCCTAAAAAATTATCTTCAACAGACCTTCCGGCGCCTACAAGAAGAGGATAAAATCATCGCTGCCACCTACGAAGGCAAACCCTATCGCGCCTTTAATACCGGTCTCATCAGCTATGACGACAAGGAAATTTTCCTCATCTTCGACCCTAACTACCCCAATCAAGAGCAACCTTGGAAGCTCTACGGTGTCTGCACCCCAGGCAACGGGATCGGCAATGAAATCCTCCACCAAGCCTTCCAAGACTTTACCCCACGCGCCCAGTTTATCAGCGACTACAACCAAGCCACCCTCATCCTCGACCCCAACAAGCCCATCGATCAACAACTGCCCACCATCAGCGACGATCACTTCCTCGACCATTTAGAGCGCTGGCCACCCGAGGTCATCGAGCGCGAATTACGCAACGATCCGCAAGCCTTCTCTCTCTTCGATCATCTCCAAAGCCTAGACAACACCACCGGACAAATCGACCGTTGCTGGCTCGAATTTAAGCAATACATCATGCGCACCATCGACCTAAAATTGCGCTTCAAAAAGAGCATCGAGAGCGCCCTACGCAATAGTTGGGAGTATATCATCCAAAAACCATGGCTCATCGCACCTCAATATAACTTTGGTCGCCACGAAGTAGAGCTTCTCTTACCGCTACGCCTGCACGCCCGCCTCTATGTCGATCTCGCCCTTGTCATCACCGCCAGCGAAGGATCTTATCAATATAAAGGACGCACCGTTCTCACCCGCGAAATGGCGTACAATAATGCCCGACTCCTCTACCCCTTAAGCCCCGATCACTGGTTGCGTGGCACCTCCCAACTCAACCTCACCTAATCTCGATCTTCCCAAATTCTCTCTTTTGGTGTATACTAAGACAAAATATTGCACCAAAGGATACCCATTCATGCCCCAAACGCCTTCACTTTTCGACTCCATGCCGGACAATTACCATGGTCTAAGGCTCTCCGATGTGCTTTATCACCCCCCGCAACATCTCCAAGCCAACCCTCTCAACCAGAGCTTTGAAGCCATGAAGGATCGCCTCTATTTGGAAAGTTTAGAAGCAGATATCGCCCGTCATGGCATTGTCAATGCCCTCATCGCCACCAAAGCTGGCGTTCTCATTGAGGGACACTCTCGCTGGAACATCGCCCAAAAATTAAACCTAAAAGAGATCCCCGTACGCTACATTTTAAGCGATCTCTCCGAAAACGAACTCAAAGAGCGCCTCTACCTTAGCAATCTTAATCGATTTGAAATATCCAAAGATGCCCGCACCAAAATGTACGCCGATCTCTACCCCCACATCTTCTATGATGAAACCATCGCCATCCCAGAAGAGCTCGCCAAAAGTATGGGGCTAAGCCTCTCCCAAGTGCGCAACGAACGCCAACTGCTACTCCTTGCTATCAAACTCAAAGAAGAAAAAGACGATACCTCACCCCTTAGCATCGAAGATCTGCAAAAAGCACGCAAAACCATCAATCTTGCCAGAAGAGAACGCGAACGCCTCAAGCGCTTACAATGGCAACAGCCATCCGCACTCTCCACGCAACAAAAACCCGAACCCCTTCCGCTCTTTCTTAGTCATGAAGAAGAGATCCAGCAACCAGAACTCGATATTCTTGAGGCATATAAACTTATCAGCCTCAATGCCCGATGCTACAACATCTACACCAAAAACGATCAGCTTATCGCTTCTCTCGATCCCCAAACTTTCTTACACATAGAAGAGCTCGATCACTTTGCCAAGAGCCTCATCCTCACCTTTCACCATCTACGAGACGCGCGTAAAGATCATCCCAAGGATTAATCCTCTCCCAGCACATCCTGTCGATAACGCGCCTCTGCCGATCGCTTTTCCTCGGTACTCGCCAATAACCAAAGGTAACTCGCTTTTAATAAGTGCTGATAAGCCTCGATTCTCTGCACATCGTCATCAAACATCAGATGATTTCGCTCTTTCACATAGGGGGGATAGGCCTCTTGATCATAAAATAATCCCAATAACGCTTGCCAATTATCTGCTAACAAAAGAGAATAACCTTGCGCATTCGACCATGGTAAGGTCTCTAAATATCCCTGATAAGCCGTTAAATACTCCATACTCAACAAGGTAATCGCGTCATAAAAGCCAGCATGCAAGGTATACAGCATACGAATCGCATCTAATCGAGAATAAATAGGCCAGACCCCATCGGGCAAATAAAGCCAATAATAAAGCAAACTAGCACTCATCATCGGTAACATCGCTTGGGCTGCATCATGAAAAAAATCAGCTAAAACCTCGCCCTCACTCGCCAAAATACGTTGCCACTTAAGCGCTTGCGCATAAGCTTCTTCCAACTCTTCTTCACTCTCAAATGACTGCACTAACCACCTGTTGGGGAACCATATTTGCTCATTAGCCAAATCACTTAGACCAAATTCACGCATCACTGCAGGCAACACAATCGCCATAAACTCCGCCGATTGTGATTGCCAATACTCCGTAGAAAATTGCGCACTCAATGCCAAAAGCTCCTCTTCTGTCAACACCAAAAGAGTATTCAACTGCTCCACCATCACATCCTGATTCCACATCCCTCGAATCAGCGAAAGCTCGCCACGACGGCGAAAATGCGAAATACGCTCACCCAAAAAGACTAATTGCTCCACAGCTGATGCATCCAGCACCTCTACAGCAAAAGGCGCGCGCGCATAAGGAGGAATCACCACCTCCTGCCAACTTTCACTCCATAACCACCCATAATCCTTGGGCAGAACATCTTCATTCGCAAAATTTCTACCTAAAAAAACTAAGAGATAAATTCCCAAAACTAAGCCATTCAATCGCATCGCTATCTCTCCATCGTAAAAGATTAAGGTAAAAATTCATTCGCATAAATTAAGCGAATATCATTGCGATGAATATACACATCCCAGATCTTATCTTGAAAATTAGGATAAGTCAATGCCAGCTCTTCTACCGATTGTGATGACTCAATTGCCCGCCACCAAATCTGCCAATCACTTAAGGAAATAGTAAGCGCCTGCGCCAGCGCATCATCCACATGCAAGCGCCACGCATCATTGCCACTGCTCCAACTGCGCCCATCTACTTGCAACTGCATCAACGTAGACTTCAACTGCGCTTGCACCGCTGGTTCTCCTAATGTCTTCTCTAAAAGATAATCCTCATCATGCACCTTCTCTTCTAGCGCTTCTTTATCCATATCCCCATAAGTTACATCAGGCTTATTCTGCGTAATAACATCTTCTCTATCAGCATGATGCACGTAAGCTTCAGAAATTTCGCGCATCTTCTCTTCATCACCATGAATTAAAATAGGCGCATGACTTTCAATACGCTTTGGATGTTCCAATAAAATCCAACCAGCTCCAACCAAACCACCTATAATAATCAAAATAACTAGTAAACTTCCTCTCATCACTCCAACCTCTCTTCTCATAAAACTAGCTATTTTTGGCAATGTTGTCAAGAGCTTAGATTAACCGACGAACTCCTGAATTACTCCTAACAAGAGATTTGCACGTGCACTTTTTGCTGGCAAAAGACAAATCTTCGTCGCCTCTTCGCGTTGTTGCAACTCCTCTCGTCGCCAAATCGAAAAATCCATCGCCTTATCCGCATGTGGATAGACAATCAACAAAGGGCAATTAATCTTAGCGATACGGCCACTTCCTGCAATGATTCCATTAAATTCTTTGCTCATATTAAATCTCAACATCGCCATCTTATACGCCATCGCCACATCTTGCCAAGCCTCTACTTCTCCGGCAACAGGAAGCATTCCCTCCACCCGTTGCCCTAGCAAATCACTCCATAACATCTCTTGTTCTTGATAAATTTCTAATAAGAGTGTGTTGAGCTTTCTAAGCATCAGTTGCTTTTTTACCTCTTCATGCACCCCTATTTCATCAACATTCTTCTGTAAAGAAGGAAAAGTTCGATATCCCTGCAAACCAATACTAGACAACAAAATACATCCTTTAATTTCAGGATTAATTGCAGCCAACTCTAAGGCAACCGCTCCTCCGTATAACCAACCAATAAGATACGCATCACGATAAGAAAGATAACCTAAAACCTCTTGCACATCTACCGCTAACTCTGCGAAACTCGAAAAAGAACGTAAATAACTGCTTTGCCCACACCCACGTAAATCAATCATTAAGACATCATACTCTTGTGCTAATTTTACCATCAACTGCATGTAAAAAGAAGAGTATCCTTCATGCCCATTAAGCAAAAGAACTTTTTGTTTATCCGCTACACCGGCTCTACGATAACCAATCTTTTCCCCATTTTTGATATACAATACACCCTCTTGCATCTCTCCCACCTCTCTTCTTAATTATAATCCCCTTTTCTTACTCTTGTCAACTTTTTTTTCTCTTTTCTTTCTATTGTTTTCCCTCTTTTTATGCTATACTAAAAAAAAGAATTTTTTTAGGAGAACCTTATGTTAAAAGAATTTGATTTTGATCAGCCTCTATCACGCAAACAAACCAATAGTGTCAAATACGATATTATTCATCTTTCTGCCGATCTACAACAAGATCCTAACGTGATTCCTATGTGGGTTGCCGATATGGATCTTCCCACCCATCCTGCTATCGCCCAAGCCATCAGTGACGTTGCCCTTAAAGGCATTTATGGCTATAGCAATCGTCCCCAAAGCTATCAACAAGCCATTATTCAATGGTATCAAACCCATTACAATTATACCATTGAAGAGCCATTGCTTGCCTTTAGTCCTTGTGTCATGACTTCGATTGCTTATCTTTTAGAGACATTAGTTAGCGCCGGTGAGGAGGTGGTGATTCAAACTCCTGTCTATCCCGAATTTGCCCAAGCCATTAAAGATCGTGGTGCCATTGTCGTAGAAAACCCTTTAATGGAAAAAGAGGGTAAATACGTCATCGATTTTATTGATCTCGAAGCAAAATTGGCTACCGCTAAAGCCATGATTCTCTGTTCTCCGCACAATCCCGTTGGACGTGTCTGGTCGCCAGAAGAGTTAACGAAATTGGCTTCGTTAATTCAACGCTATCAGATTCCTCTCATTGCCGATGAAATTCATGCCGATCTTACCCTTTATGGACACCAACATTATCCTTTTATCACTCAAGTACCACAACTCCAAGGGTTAATTTATACCTTGCTCTCTGCCTCAAAAACTTTTAATTTGGCTTCGCTTCATGCATCATCTTTAATTTTTCCTGATAAAAACCAGCGTATTGCTTTTGATAATTGGTTAAAAAAGTGGCATATTAACCGTAATAATATCTTTAGTTTAGCTGGTGTAGAAAAAGCATATCAAGTAGGGTATCCTTGGTTGCAAGCTTTACGCACGTATTTAGAGGATAATATTGCATATATGGAAGCGCGGGTAATCAAAGAGCTACCTAAATTAAAAGTGATGTCTATAGAGGCGACTTATCTCTTATGGGTTGATTGTCGTGGGTTAAATTTAGATCAAGAAGCATTAAAAGAGTTTTTTTATCAGGAAGCAAAAGTGATTGTCAATATGGGATATACTTTTGGTACAGGTGGTGAAGGATTTGTGCGTTTTAATATTGCTACCCAAAGAGTCAACATTCAACAGGCTTTGGATCAATTAGTGATTGCTTATCAAAAGCGATTTTAGGGTTTTGGTAGAATGAAGAGAGGAGTTTAAAAGACTCTTTTCTTCTTATATCTTAATTCTTAAGATCTTAGTGTTGTACTACACTACACTTTTGGAAACAAACTGTTTGCTACACTACACTTTTGGAAACAAAAAAATGGCTACACTACACTTTTGGAAACGCTACACTACACTTTTGGAAACTGAAAAAAGAGGTAAATTGCCTACACTACACTTTTGGAAACAAAAAAGGAACTTTTTGAGGATATTTTGATAGGCTAGGTGGGACTAAAATGGCTACACTACACTTTTGGAAACAAAAAAATGAGATAAAATGGCTACACTACACTTTTGGAAACAAAAAAAGCGCATAATCTCTCTTTTGGGTAGCAATTGATGTGCTACACTACACTTTTGGAAAGAGCTGTTTACTAAAAATTAAATAATTGAAAAATATTATTTGATAACAATAAATTGCCGTTTGGGTAGTTACTGCACTCGACAAAGATGCGATCGTTTTTGATGATGAAGGTGTGGGGATATTCACCACCTAGGACAACTTCGGGACGATCGAGCTGGAAGTGTTCGATTCCTGTTGCTAGAACGGCTTGAAAGTAGCTGAATTCTTCGGTGAGTTGGGTGAGCCATTGGTGATATTCGATATTTTTGTCGCGTTTGAAGCCAAAGACGCTGGTGAAGTCGCTGATGCCTAGACCATGTTCGCGAAAGAGCGATTGGCTTGAGTGGAGATCGATGATGATACGGCAGAGGAAGGTGTACCATTGGTTGAGTTTGACGGTGGTGAGTTTTGGTTTGAGGCCAAATTTTTTGGCGTGAATTTCACGGGAGGCGCTTAGGAGGTGGGTGATGCCTCCGTATTGAGGGATATAGCCTGAGAGGGCGCCGGCTTGCTTTTGGAAGTCGAAGTGAATTTCCCCTTGGGTGTAGCTAAAATGACAGGTGGTCAGATCGAGGGTGATGACAAAGAGTTCATTATCGCCATTTTCGTCGCAGGAGTAGGCCACTTTTAGGGGCACTTTGCCTTCATAGCCTTCGTCGGTTTGGGTGAGCACCCAGCCTGAGATACCGCCTTCGGTGCGGGCTTTTTTGTAGAATTCGCGAAAGAGCTTTTCGTAGCTTCGCCCTACGCCATTTTTGATAGCAAAGCCGCCACTGCGATTGATATAGGTACAGTTGGGGCTGATGAGTCGTTTAAAGCTGTTTTTGTCTAATTCGATGATCAGTTCATCTTTGCCTTGCTCGAGCAGATCGCAGACAAAGGCATTGAGATCGCTAAAGCGCGGTAGACAGGCGTGGTTGGGCTGTAAGATATCGTGGATGAGGATATTTTTAATGTCGCGTAGAACACCGTGAGTATTCTCATAGCGCACTAAGGAGCTAAGGGCTTGCTTGCTTAAGCCTCGCCGATGCGCTTCATTAATAATATCTTTTTTAGGAGCATATTGTAAATGCGTAATACTTCTGCCTCGATGATTCATATCTCTATCATAGCAGAAAAGTTTCACTAATACAAGAATTGCATGCTTTTTTCTTAGAATGACTAGGCGAAAGCACTTATTTGTGCTAAAGTAAGAAGAGATCAGCTCTGCAGGTAGATGTTTAGAGAGTGAGGGAGTGGCCAATCGATGAAAGTCATTACGGTTAGTAGCATCAAAGGTGGAGTGGGCAAAACAACAACCACCATCTACTTAGGATTAGCACTGCACCATATGGGCTATAAAGTTGCTTTTTTAGATATTGACCACAACAATAATCTTACTGATTTTTTTTTACGCGATGTTGATCTGGCGATGATTAATGAGTTTAACTTTTTGCGCTTTTTAGAAGGCACGCGCACCCTCTCGCAAGTGGTGTATCAAGTGGATGGGATCTCGATTGTTCCTGCTACGCCTGATTTGATTGAGTTAAATATTTTGGTGCAAAAAAACCCTATCCTCTATCAAACTACGCCAGTATCGGTGCAACAGCTCTTTCATCAGTACGACTTTCTTTTAATCGACACCCCCCCAGCGTTAGGCGCAGAATTAAGTATTGGCTTGGCGCTTGCCGATATTGTGATTACACCGGTAAGCGATGGCAGATGGATGTTTCAAGGTTATATGCTGGCGCGTCGCGAGGTGGCAAAGATCGCGCAGGTTAAGCCGGAGATTCGTCATCTTGCCTTACGCACGATGGTAAGCGACAACAAAGCTAATCTGATTGACGACCCAGCATTCTGGGGTGGTCAGCTCCTTACTACGGTGATTAATCGCCATGAGAGTGTGCGTAATGCGGTAACCAAGGGGCATTGGCTTAAAGAGAACACCAAGGCGTTTGTCCAGTATCAAGATGTGGCAAAAGAGGTGATGCATCATTTACAGCAACCTTTAGAGAGGAGATAATGGCGTTGAATAAGGTGAAAGACGGCGAGGATAGATTGATGGCTCACTTAACGGCGCCTCGTCCGGGTTTATCGCATATAAGGGTGGGCATTGAGGATGATAAAGCTAGTGGCTTGATGCTTAGTGGTGTGCAACTTAAAGAGATAGACTTTTTTAAGAACAATGAACTCAATACCATTTTTGAGTCGTTAAAAAGTTCGGAATACTTTACGCAACTCAAGCGCGATATCGCTCAAGATGGTATTATTAATGCGCTTATCGCCTTGCCCGATGGCCAACTTATTGAGGGACACTCTCGCCTTAAGATTGCGCAAGAGTTGGGATTCTCTACGGTTCCGGTACGTTTTATTCTTAATACGCTCTCGGCGCATGAAATTAAGCGTCGTGTCTATTTGGGCAACCTCAACCGTTTTGAAATTCCTTCTGATTTACGTTTGATTCTCTTTGCCGAGATTTACCCCGATTACTTTTATGCTAGTGCCAAAGAGCTCGATCAAAGTCATCGCCAAAGTGATGTGCTTGCGCTAGAGCGGGATAAACCGACTACGGCTAAAGCTGTTGCCGCTGCCATGGGGTTAAGTGATCGTCAGGTGCGTAATGAGAAGGAGATTTTTCTGTTAGCCAAAGAGATTGCTGGTCATCAGCATCCCACGCTTAGCGAAATTAGCAAAGCAAGAGAGCTTTTACGCCAAAAGAAAGGGGCAAAACGTCTTCTTAAACGAAAAAAAGCACTTCATTTAGTCAACGAAGAGGGCGATAAAATTTTAACGCTTCATGTCAATAGTTGGCCATCCGAGCTGGATATTGAGCAAATTTTAGAGATGAATTATCAATTCATGCGAGATAAATTTCTTCATGTAGAAAAAAAGCGAGACTAATCAATGGCAGATCACCAAGTCATCCTCGAAGCAGAGGAGAAACATTCTTTGTATCAAGCCGAATTTCAAAAGGTTTTTCGTTTAAAAAAAGAGCAACAGCCTTTTGCTTTTAAACGCCATCTTATGGGTAATGTTATGGGTAGCCATCGTGATCACGGCGGTGGGCAGAGCTTACTTATCTCTTTGCCCTTGTCGTGTACCCTCTTTTTTTATCCCCATTCTAACGATGTTATAGATATTTATAATTTAGAACAAAGAGAATTTTATTCATATTGTTATGATGCCACAAGACCACGCATGCCTCAGAATATGGAGCACTGGAGCTATGTTGTGTGGCAGGTGTTAGGTTTTTGGCAGAACCTCGATCGTCCGATACTGGGCATGCACCTCATGGTGGTCAGCGATGTCCCTTTGAGCGATAGTTTTAGTATGCGTATGGCGATGCGCTTGGAGATATTACGGTTATTACACGTATATGTTTTAAAAGATAAGATGTGGCTTCATCTTAATAGACGTGATGAGCAACTCTCCTTGATTGATTTATTACAACGTAGTTTACGCGAAGATCCGTTTGAAGAGTATAGCATGTTTGAGCTTTATGGCATGATTCTTGCGCGAAATATGGGGCAATTGATTTTTAGCAATAGCCGTACCTTGGAGCCTAGAGCGATGCAGCTAAAGTTAAAACAGCATCAATTTTGGCTGGTTTATATGAGCAATATGCATCGAGTGCTTAAAGAAATGAGGCAAGCAGGTGATGCTCAAAGTGAAGTTGCATTATTGTCTTTACAAGCTTTAGGCTTGCAGATTAATAATTTTAATGCGATGTCTTTATCTGAACTAAAACAATATGAGCATCAGATAAAAAGAGAACATTTTTTATCTGCAAAGTATCTTGTTGAAGAAAATATTCGGGTAGCATTAATGGCACAGGCCTTGGACGAAGGGGATGAATTTGAGGTAGTTCGATTGATGAAAGAGTCTGCTGATGGAATGATTAGCTACTATTTTTGTAATAATAGTATTATATCTGATATATATAAAAATATTTATAATCATAAAGGTGTGGTCGCAGTACGACTCTCTTCTTTACAAGAGGGTCTCTTTATGGTCTTGGTGAACCAAGCCATTTCTTTTGATCTTTCGCGTGGGTTTAATGTGGTGAAGCGTGATCTATTGCATGATTATGACCTACCGATGCTGGTTAATCGGCTCATTTAGCGAGAAAATAGATAGAGAATTATTCGTTATTTTATATAAAGATATTTTGCATGGGGTGAAATAACTTCACCCTTTTTGGGGAGGTAGAGATGTCGGCATATTATCAAAGTCCTATCGGGTGGTTTAACATCGAAGCTTCAGCTGTTGCCTTGCTCAAGGTTTCTATGGTGGAAAAACCAACACTTGGGTGGCTAGCCAACCCACTAGAAGAGGAGACAATCGCGCAACTAGAGGCCTATTTTCATGGAAAACTTAGACAATTTACGCTTCCTTTTGTGTTTTCCACGCATTTATCGCTCTTCTCTCGTACCATTTACCATACGTTATTGGATAATATCTCTTATGGCCAGCGAATTTCCTATAAAGAGCTTTCAAACATGGCGGGCTCCCCCGGTGCAATGCGCGCGGTTGGTCGGGTGATGGCGGTGAATCCGATTGCTGTGATTATTCCTTGTCATCGGGTGGTGGGTACGAAAGATCTGGGTGGCTATGCTTGGTCTTTACCGCGTAAGGAGTATTTGCTTAATCTTGAATTAATAAATATTATATAATAGTTTTTATGTAATTGTTCATCATTTTTGTTGATTATTCTTATCTCTTCGTCTAAAATTTCGATAATTAGAAGATGGTGTGATTTTTGTATCGCAGGAGGATGGGATGCGCGGTTGGTGGGTGTTGGCGCTAATATTAACGCTAATTGTTTTATTGATAGGTAGTTATCTGTTGCTTTGGGGAGCATCCACACTGCGGGTTTACTATCGTTTACTTCGACAAGGTCGACGTAAACGTTGGGTCTGGGAGCACTATCAAGAAGAGCAAAAACGGTTAGTAATGCAAGATGTTCCGCCTGCCTCCTTGCCGGTGTTACGGACATTTCGCGCGTGGTCTGTGGGGGAGGAGTCTTATTTTATGATGCAACATGCGCTTTGGTGCTCCCTCTCTGTCGCTGATCTCCTAGAGAATAAGGACTCTGCGCTGATGCCTTTGCGGGTATTTGGCTTTAGTGAGGCGCTGTTGGAGGAAGAACGAGATCTCTTACCTGAGGCTGCTTTAACGGGGCATCTTTTTATTACGAATCATCGGCTACTCTTTGTGTTGGATCAGGAAGAGAAGAGTCTTTTTCATCGTGATATCGACGCGATAAATTTTTACATGGATACGATCGAGCTTGCCATCAAAGGAGAGCGATTGCTTATCCACGGCTATGCCCAGCCGGAGGTCATGATACAGTGTTACTCCTTGCTCGCTTACTTTCATGATCGTCTTCCCTCTTCGCAAGGATGATAAAAAAAGAAAAAAAATCCTTTACCTTTGTGAAATCCTAGGGTATACTTATAGAGAGATGTATAAAGCAGACTGCGAGATAGATCTCTTTCGTGTTGAATTTAATAAAATAGATAAGCGGTGCTGTTCTGTGTGTAGAGTAAACAGCACCACCATACAGATAGTGATATCTGTGTATAAAAAGGGGGCGGTCATCAAGAGATTTCTTGTAAAAGAGATTTTTTGATGACTTTTTTTACTTATTTTTATCAAAGAGCGGATCTGGAATGGGTAAGCTCCCTCGACCGTAGGCGAAGAATTTATCGAAGCAGCTCTTACATAGCAGGCTATACTCATCACGAATATGGTCGTCAATGAGCCACTTCCGCACGGCAACCAACCCCTCTTTGCTCTGGCACAGGGCGCATGGTGCGTGAATAATGGTCATTTTGTTGGCAAAGTATGGCAGTAAAAGAGCGTTGTTGGCAAAGGGTTGCCCATGTTGACCAACTTGAAGACCAGCAACGATCAAATCAAGATGTTCACTAGTGTTGCTCATCTCGAGGAGTTGGATAAGTTTTTCTTTGGGGCAGAATTGCACCTCATCGATCACTAAGAGGCGCTTAATTGGCGAAGCTATGACGTGGAAATCTAAGGCATCAAGGTCAGGCAGAATGGTCAGCTCCTCTTCGTTGATTTCGTTTTTGCCATGATTTCGACTTAAAAATCCGCGCGCATGCCACGATGGGCTAATGATGATGCGCTCTTGATAATGAGGTGCTTGCAGGAGCGTATTAACTGCGGCGGTCGATTTGCCGGCGTACATGCTCCCTTGATAGTAGTGAATAAGTGCCATAAAGAACTCCTTTATTTGGATGGTTAATTGATTACTTAATATAATTAATGATGCTTACCGTACGCTTTGATGTGGGTATAACAGCGTTGACAGAGAGCCGAGGAACGATCGTGTTGTGGGTCGTCTTGATGCCATTGGCGTAAGTGTTGGTCGGTGGGTGCTTGACAAATGTGGCAGGATGATTGGATAGCGTTGGTGTAGAATTTGTCAAAACAGGTGCGACAGAGCACGGCATAATCATCGACAATACGATCGTCGCTAATCCACTTGCGGATCGAAATTTCGCCCTTATCGCTAGGACAAGTGGCGCAGTGAATGGTAAGATGCCGGATGGCTGATTGGGGGACGAAGCGGAGAATCTTTTCTTGATTAGCGAAAGGTTCTCCATGTTGATCGTAGCTAAGACCGGCAAGAATGATATGTAACGTGGGGTGCTCTTTTGCGCGTTCTAGGAGCGTGTAAAAGGTCTCTTCCTCGATAAATTGGACTTCATCTATCATGATGATGGTGGGAAGGTTTTTCGCCAAGAGTGCAGGTGGAAGGGTCGATACCGATTCAAATAGGTAGAGATCCTTGGGTAAGCTTGAGATGGGATGGTTACGACTGACAAAGCCACGCTTACGCGCGGTAGGGGCGATGACAATCTTTTGAACAGCCGAGGAACTCAGTAAAACATCCAGCGCGTACGAGGATTTGCCTGCGTACATGCCTCCTAAAAAATAGCGAATAATTGCCATGTATTCTCCTTGTAAAAAGGAGTGTAATCGATTTTTTGGTTTGGGACAAGAGGGCTAATTGGGCTAAAAAACACTAGAGAAAATCATTCTATAAAAATTTTCCATAGATCATAAAAAATATGCATGCATCATGGTCTATCTTTGTAAAAAAGAGCGCTTTTTTAAAAAAATTAAGGTGAATCTCTTTCTTTTCCAATAAGTAATGTGCTATACTTAGAAAAGAGATCAAGGAGAAATAGTTGATGTTACGCTTAGAGCAAGGTGATGATGGGTTTACCATTTACTTAGATAGCCGAATTTTAGCCATCCACAATGCAGATGAACCCTTATTAAAGGTGGGTATCGGCAAGGAGTTAGAGAGCAGTCTCTATCCAGATAAAGATAGCGAGCATGCCGAGCGCTTTGCCTTGGTTTACTACCGCCTCCTCTTGGCTAATGAGGACTCTTTGGCGTGGGCAATTTCGTTGAGCAATGACCCTTCTTTTCAAGAAGAGGTGCGCCTTTTATACGATGGTAAATCCGATCTAATTCACTTGGAGTCGACCTTCCCTACTGCTCACTTTAATCGTTATTGGATAAGGTTTTATAGTCAAGAAGATGAGCGATTCTATGGCGGTGGACAACACAGCTATCAATTTAATCTCAAAGGCTACACCCACGCGCTTTATCTTAACGACGAGTTCTTTGTTAAGCAAGAGCGAACGTTGCCGATTCGCATGGTGCGCATGCCCTCTTTTGTCTCGAGCTTTGGCTACGCACTGATTATTCAAGGCGCTGAGCGTATGACGATGAATGCCCTTTATGATCACTATTTAGAGCTGGAAATTTGGGGCAAGCCCAGTGGGTTTCTCTGGATCAGTGGCGAGAGCCTTAAGGATGTGGTTGCCTGTCAAAGCGACTACTTTGGACGTGCAAGGCTGATGCCTCTTTGGGCGATGAGCCATGTGATTGCTGGGTTTCGTGGGCCGATGCGTCGAATACAGCAGGGTTTAACGCAGTTGCGTAATATGGGATTGGGCGTGCAGAGTCTCTGGTTGCAGGATTGGGCTCATGCAACCTTTCCTACCTTTGGCTTACCTTTTGATTGGAATTGGATCTGTGCGCATACCTTACGCGACTCTTTTATGAGTAAGGTGCGCGATTTGAATGAACGTAGCATTAGCGTGGCTGCCTACATGAATAGCTTTCTTGCCGAAGGATCGGCGCTTTTTAACGAAGCAGATAGCCATGATTTTTTAGTCTCCAACAAGAGTTTAGAGACCTATCTCTATCCTTATCAAGAGTTTAGTCTGGCGATTGTCGATTTAACCAATAAAGAAGCATTTCGCTGGTTTGTACAGGTGATTCGTACGCAGCTGGTGGAGTTGGGTATTAGAATTTGGGTGATTGATGATGGATCGCATTTGCCCTTAGATTCGGTGCTTAGCGACGGCACGCGTGGGCAAGATGTGCATCACCGCTGGCCTATGCTCTTGGCAAAAGCTGCCAAAGAGGCGATCTCGATTGCAGGCTATACGCAAGAAGATATCTTGGTATTAGGCAATAGCGCGTGGGACAAGAGTCTTTCGCATCTGCACGGGGTTATCTTGGCGCGCGAATATGTGCATGTGGGTGCTAGTTGGAGTTTGAAGCCTACTTGCATGGCGTTGCTCTCGGGGAGTATGAGTGGCTATGGGGTGCAGGCGACGGTGATTGGTCATAGTATGGGGATGCCTGCGCCTAACGAATTGTTGATTCGTCATGCGGAGTTGGCGACGTTTACGGCATTTTTTTGGTTGCAAGAGGCTGATGCGCGGTATCAGGGCTTTCGTTATTATGAGGATAGCAAAACCATGCATACCATCAGCCGTTTGGCGACACTCTTTGAGGAACTTGCTACCTATCGCAATGAATTAGCCCAGACGTATGTGGTGAATGGCTTACCGATGAATCGCCCGCTCTTTTTGTATGATGAGGAAGATCCGATAAACTTCAGTATAGACGATCAATTTATGTTGGGCGATGAGATTTTGGTGGCACCGATTTTGCATCCAGGGCAACATCGGCGTAGTCTCTATCTACCTAAGGGCACTTGGCAACACTTTACGTCAAACTTACGCATTGAAGGACCACGCTCTTTGGAGTTGAGCGCGCCGTTGGGTGAGCCGTTGGCCTTTTACTTGGTAGGCTCTAGCTTTGAGAATCTCTTTAAGCGGGCGGCTTATCAATTTTGCGATGGTAAGTGTGCGGAGTATCGGCTTCTTTAGAGAGCGAGAAAAAAGAGCAGAAGCGGAGCTAACCACTTCTGCTAGTGTGAATGGAACAGGGATTTTGTTAGGAGCGTTTAGTGGTGGGCTCTCGCTTGGTGGCGCGTTCTAGCGTGATAAGCGAGAGCAGATGATTGGCTGGTTGGTACTGCGGATGGAGAGTAAGGAGCTGTTGGAGCAGGGTTTCGGATTCGTTGAGGCGATGGCTTTGTAGATATAAGCGAGCGAGGGATTCAATGGTACGCAGATCTTCAGGTTCTAGAGCGATGGCTTTGAGCAGATGCGCTTCGGCCTCTTGATTGTTGTCCATGGCTTGGGCTACCCTTGCCCATAGGCGTTGAATTTTTGCTTGATTGCCATAATCGTTGGAAGCGATCATCAAGATATCGTGCGACTCTTGATAGCGTTGTTGTTCGAGGTAGAGCGAACTTAGCTGGACAAAGGCGGTAAAATTGATGGGATCTTGTTTGAGCGCTTCGCGATAATAGAACTCGGCCTCTTGCTCGTAATGATTTTGACGATAAAATTGCCCCGTTGCCAAGATGGCGGCGAGATTAGTGGGGTCGAGGTTGTAAGCTTTGTGTAGCCAATACTCGGCATCTAGTTGACGCGCGGGATTTTTGGCAAGGAGTAAGCCCAATTCAATCATGCAATCTAGGGAGCGATCGTCGGAGAGGATGGCCTTTTTGAGCCAAATTTCGGCTTCGTCTAATTGATGTTGACGGATGGAGAGCTTAGCAAGTCGCATCATGGTGGAGGTATCTTCGGGATTGAAGCTGAGGATATAGGTGTAGAGCGCCTCGGCTTGGCTTATGTCGATTTGGCTGTAGATGTCGCCCATGGCAAGGAGTGCCTGATGGTGTTTGGGTTGGCGATGGATCACGTGTTGATAAAACGCCAGCGCCTTTTGAAGCTCTTGTTGGTGATGGGCAATAGCCCCTAGGTAGAGGTAGACTTCGGTCTTTTGGCTATCTTGGGAGAGGATACGTAAGAAGAGATCGCTAGCCATTTGGTACTCTTCTTGGTCGTAATGAAGGATAGCTAGGGCTTCTAGGGCATCGATGTTGAGGGGATCGAGGGCGAGAATACGCTCGTAGGTACTCTTTGCCTCTTGCACCTTGCCGAAGAAATTTTGGTTGATAAGGGCGATGAGCGAGAGTACATGAATATTTTCAGGCTCTTGCTTGAGCGCTTGTTGCCAATAATAAATCGATTGGTCGTACTGACCTAACTGATAAAGACTACTAGCCTTATCAAAGTTTTCTTTGAATAATTTGTTGCTCATGGGGGCTACTCCTTGAGGGCTTCTATGTAATTTGTACCATTTTGCCTAAAACATACCTAGATTTTCTTGAAAGGTCAAATGAATAACCCATGGATATTCTTGACAATCGGATGGTTTTTATGCTATAATTAACTAATTAGTTTTTTGAGCAAGGGAGTGTAGGATGTTAGAGGTATCTTCTAGTGTAGAAAAGGTGTTACCAAGTTCTGTTAAGACAGCTGTGGGGCAATTGCCTTCAGAAAAACAAGCAATTTTTGAGGAAGATTTTAAGAAAAAAATGAAGAATCCTATAATTGGATTACTTTTAGCCATTTTTCTTCCTGGGTGGAGTTTTATCTATTTGGGAAAAATTGGACTGGCTTTTGCGTTTTGGTTCACTGCTGGTGGAATGGGGATTTGGTGGATTATTGACATTGCAACTGTAATGAAAAAAATTACTGAATACAATGAGGATCAAGCAAAGACTATTATGCGAGATATGAAGGCTATGGGGCATTAATTTTTTTTGGAATATAACTTAAAAAAAGAGGGCGTATATGCTCTCTTTTTTTATACTAGACTCTTGTTTTGCTTGTCGATATGCTCTTTTTACCTATATCTTAGAGGATAATCTTAGGCACCAGATGGGGAGATAGCAGAGGATGAGAGGTATCGTTATCGGGATGTTGATTGTGTTCTCTTTATTGATAAGTGGGTGTCAGGTTACCTCAAGGAGTACGCCTGATAGTTACGCAGGCGGGAGCACGGGTGGTGGATCGGG
>NZ_CP118183.1 GCF_028748145.1 Entomospira culicis
TTGATTTTTTGGGGTTTGCTGTAAAAAGTCTTTACCTCTTGAAGTAAGAGCGATGGTATTAGTAGCGACTTCTTTGGTGAGTTGAAGATAGTTTGATGCATCCCCGTAATATTTGCCTTGCCTATCGTTATTGTGTCTATCGATAAACTGATTGTGAGCCTCAATTGCTTCATAAGTAACGGCTCTATCTCCCATCCAAGATAAGAGATCGATAATTCGCCAAATTTTATTGGCTTGGGGAAAAGGGTGGTGGGTTGACTCCTTGAGGGATATCTCCTGTAAAATGGTGTAAATGTCTTGTTTTGTGATCATGGTATGCAGACTCCTTTTTGCATAAATACCAGATACTGCCAGATTCTACAAAGAACCTGACAGGACTAAAGATGAATTAATTAGATACCCTAACCTAGCTTAATTTAAATTCGGTATGATTACACTTACTGCAAGGTGGCATTGTCTCACCTGCATCCATTCGATGAACTTGTTTGCACTTTGTGCAAACCCAATTCCCACTCTTAGGGCATTTTTCTCCAGTAGAAGCTTTCATATTGCTTCCTCCCGTTTTTAAAAAAATTTACGCTAATCTCTTGTTAATGAATTAGAGTATAAGTAATATTAAGCCTATATTATTTTTTTGTCAAGAGGGAGAATGCAAAAAAAGGCAATCATTAATGATTGCCCAATGCAAAAATATTGCTTATACGCTAATTCATGTTTCAATTCATGCTCTCGTGTTGAGTGCAACTTTACCGATTTTGATTGATGCTCTTCCTTTAAAGAGCAACGGTGAAGCATCTTTTTGCAACCCTACTGTAGCATAAATGCGAGCAAAAATCAATTGCCAGCAAAGAGCGTGTCGGTGTAGTGCTGGTATTGACTAAAGAGAAAGCTAATACGCTCCATGTTTGTCTCTTCATCAAATGACTCTTTCCGATAACACGCCTCCACCGCCTTGTCTAATTCTCGATGAACCTTAACCAAATCGCTATAAAGTCGGAAGCTCTCTTTATTGTAGAGCTGGGCTAAAGTAACGCCTTGCTCCAGATAGCTTTGGCGAATCGCTAGCATCTGTAAAGCCAGTTTTTCTACCTTCTCTTGAGCTTTTGCGGTGGGTTCATGGGGAAAGGGGAAGGTGTTGTATACTAACGTATTGCTGTAGCGGAAATCACTTTTCATTCTTCCTGCTACATTAGCAAGCCACACTTGATGCATGCGAGAGGATAGCACCCCAAAGATATAGGGCGTTGCATGCTCTAAAGAGATGGCTGAATCAGTAATGATGACATCTTTATTAACATAGCCTATAGGTGAGTACACACGGTGTTCTGAACTTACTCTAGGAATTAAGAGATAATCTGTAGTTGGCTGGCGAATCTCGCCAAAGTATCGAGATCTATCGGCTAGTTTTCGGGTAGATGCCCTCTTACTTGCCAGTCTAAATTGTTCTACCCGATTAACACGTTTTACTACTTCGGGCAATTTTGCTAGCTCTACGGGGTTGGCATCGGCTAGCCAGAGGCAGTAGCGTTCTTTAGCATTTAAAAATTCGTCTGCTCCTAACACTTGACGAAAGTATTTTTTCGCTTCTGGCTCTTTGGCTAGAAATGCTTCTTTTTCTTCGGCTGTAAAGAAGAATCCTTGATCCACCTTCTTTTTACCCGTTGCATCTTTTTCGGAAGTGCCATCACGAGCGATACTTCCTAAAAACATATTGGGCATGCTTGGGTCTAGTGGCGAGGATCGTTGTTTTACCATAATCATTTCATTATCAAAGACTAAATACGGATTGATCTTTAAGCTAGATCGCCGTTCCGTAACGATTTCAGTAGGCTGATCTTTCTCATCTTTACCTAGCTCATAGTCCCAAAGATGTTTGGTTTCTACTTCAAAAAGCCCAAAGCCAATGACTACGCAATGCACCTGTGCTTTTCCTTTTGCCTCGTTAAACCATTTAAACGTGCGGTGTGCAAAGTGAATATGTAAGCCATACTCTGTGATTAAAGGATACCATAACGGAAAAACCTGCACCCCTTGGGTAATGCTGTTCGTACTAACCAACGCACAGGTAATCTTGGGGTTGAGCTTCATCATATCCACACTTTTTTTATACCAGCAAGCAACGTAGTCTAATGTACCAACATTCTTCCAATTGGCGAAAACGAGTGCTTTATCTTTTTTTTGTAATGCTAACAGCTCCTTGCCTTCCAAGGAGCTGTCTTTATTTGCATACCCTAAAAAAGGAGGATTGCCTACGATATAGTTTAATTCGGAGGCAGGGATGACGGCATTCCAATCAAGGGTTAAGGCATTATCGTTGTAAATGGTGGCACTAGCGGTCAACGGCAAGCGAGTATAATTAAAGCCAAAAGTGCTACTGGCTTGCATATTCATTTGATGATCGGTAAGCCATAAGGCTAGCTGAGCAATTTTGCTAGGTAATTGTTCAATTTCAATGCCATAAAATTGATTCACATTAACCTTGATTTCCGCATGAATGCTCTCACGCAATAAGTGGCGTTCTTTTTTATCTTTATGTAAATACTGCAAAGCATTTAACTCTAATTGACGCAACTCTCGATAAGCGACTACTAAAAAGTTCCCACTACCACACGCAGGATCCAAAACCGTTATCGATGAGAGTTTTTCTATAAAATGTTCTAGCTCACGCCTATTATCTTTTATTGTTTCATACTCAGCTTCTAAGCGGTGGAGAAAGAGGGGCTTGAGAGCTTTTAAAATGTTTGTTTCGCTCGTATAATGCTCTCCGCGAATTTCACGAGTTCTAGGGTTAGTAATGGATTGAAACAGCGTGCCAAAGATGGCAGGGCTAATTTCTGACCAGTTAAATTTAGCCACCTCAAGTAACGTATCACGAATCTCTTTATTCCCATAAAGACGATAAGAAGTATCACTAAAGAGCTCGCCATTAACATAAGGAAAACTCTTTAAATCATCATTTAATCGAGCATCACGTTGCTCTTTTGGCGTGTTGAGAACTTCAAAAATATCTCTAATATGACTATGCAGATCTCGCCCATCAGAATTACTATATTTTTCTAAATAATTATGAAAAGGGTGCACAATCGTGCTTTGGGAAAAAAGTTCCGTATGGTCGGCAAAAAAACAGTAAAGCAAGCGTACCATAAAGTAATTTAATTCTAATGATGGCTTGTTGTCGCCTTTTTCAATCGAAGTATAGAGCTTTGCTAAAAGTTCGGCAGCTTGCAGAGAAATTTCTTCTTCTTGATAGGTGATATAGTCGCTGTATCCAGCAATAAACAGAAACTCGCGATAATATTTACCAAACTCTTCTAACCTAAACTCTTTTACTTCACCGCTCGCCAACGCAATGATTTTGAATTCTTGAAAATTGCACAAGACAATTTTTTTAGGTTTTTCCGAATCCGGGAGCATCTCTACGTATCCTAAGGCTTGTTGCATAACCGTTTCGTCTAACTTAACACCAGGTCCCTTCTGCTCCGCTAAGAGCTCACCTGGCCAAAATACATCAATACGCCCTTTATTCCCTGTCATTTTTTTGATACTCTCCTCATAGGAGACTAAGGTTTTACGCTGTTTACCAAAGACATTAAACAGTTCATTCCAGAAGGTTTGCGATTCTGCAATCTCTTTACCATCATAGTCTTTCCATTCATAAATAAAGGCTTGTACTCGTTGTTCTATTTCCTCTGTTGATAAATTCATGCTCGCTTACCCCTTTTTATCAAAATCCTTATCATTATAGCATGATTTTGACACTTGTTCAATAATAATTAATAAATATCTAACTGATTATTTTGTGTATTATAATTCATTTTTTACAGATAATGGTATTATTGATTAATTATAATGACATTATAATTAATTTTAGCACATATTTTTGCATAAATATTAATATTACCTAATATTATAAATAAATTTATTTTTTATATTGAATATTTATAGCAAACTATGTTATAATAAATAGCATAAAATCAGATGGAGGATTTTGTTTAATGGGAAAAACGAATTTGTTTTTTCGCTCAATTACCGATGTTGTCGGTTTGACGGACGAAAGAAAAACTAAACGCTTAGAAAGGGAGGATCGATTAAAAGATATGGGTATTTACCCATCGAGTAGTCATAGTTCCAATTCTAAACCGATGTCAGCTAAGCAACAGGCTAAAGAGCAAGCTAAGTATGAGCAATCCTTAGAGAAAGAGCGAGCCAAATACGCCAAAAAAGCAGAAAATAAGGCGAAAATGGGAGCAATGCTCAAGAGTTCTATGGGGATGCCTAGTGCAACGGATCAAGCAAGTTTGAGCGGTGCAAAACTGAGCGTGGGAGCGGTCTCTTTTGAACAAGCTTCCGCAGAAAAGATTTATGAAGGTATCGCACAATTGGTGAATGAGGCTAAAAGTAATCTGCTGCCTAAGGGGCTTATGGATCGTCAAGCAATGTTTCTCAAGGGAAATCGATTAGCCCTCTATGAATCAATCCGCGATAAAGTAGAAATTGGACTACTTAAGCTAAATGGAATGGGCGGAAGCGATACCTCTTTTCTTGTGCTAGCTCAGAAAAAACAGGCAGAATTAGCGGACATTACCTCCGCAATTACAAAACATCGTAAGCGATTGTTGATGATTTTCGGTGGCATTGTCGCTGGTTGGGTTGTACTAACGGTGATTATGCTGGCAATGATCAAATAAACAAAAAGGAGTAGATAGATGAAAAAGTTGATGGGTTTATTTATGGCAGTATTGGTGGGGGTCAGTTTCAACACTTTTGCGATTACCCCGTATGAAGAAGCTTTGCTGAATAATGATATTACGAAGTTCGAACAACAGGTCAATTTTTTGGAGGTACAAGTAAAGTACCAAGACTTACTCAAGCTATATCTTTTTGAAACCAAGGAGTTGAGAAAAGAAACCTTGGAGTATTTAATTCAAAAAGGGGCAGATTTAAGAAAAATCATTATGAATTATTCCCCTGATGGCAAAACTCAATATGGTGAAAACGATTATGGCATTGAGAGTTTGAGTAATCTTGCTTTAACAAAAATTAAAGATGAGGAAATCTTTAATTTTCTATTACTAAAAAGTAATTCCTACCAAACCACCGCTATGATGTGGCAAATTTTTTCTTCTCTTATTTTGGACTCATTAGGAGAAAACCGAATTTTTGATGATGCTACTAAGAAATATGTGAAAACATCTTATAATATGCCTATTAAAGAAATTCGAGATTTATGGCTGACTTCTTTAAAAAATGGGATGAAAGGTGATGATTTGGTAGAAAGACTACATCCAGGCCGAAGCTTTAATCTAACAGAAAAAAGTGTCTACATTAGACATATTTTAGCGGTTAGCGATGATGTTAAACATACCAAAGAGTATATTAAGGCTTATGGCACAAAGACAGAAGAGCTAGTAGCCTTGCTAACTCTAGCTATTCAGTCAGAAGCAGAGCAAGTAGTAGCAACACTTCTTGCTTATGATAAAAGTTTAGCAACTGAGGAGTTATTAAAAAAGGCTAAAACTACGAACAATTTAAAAATCGTAAATAGTCTGGAAAAAGCCTTAAGCTAATCTTTGTCAACGAATAAGTCAATAGACTTTATACTTTTTAAAGTCCTGTTTTACACTAAAAACAGGACTTAATTTATTAATGTAATTATGACAATACAATAAATCTATTGCATATTATTACTTTATAATGTATACTTTTTACATAAAAGGGGGCACTTGTGAGTAATAATTATGAGTTAGCTTTGGTTTTTGAGTACAAAAAAGAAGACCATACAATGGATAATGTAAGGACTATTGAAATAGATGGTGAAACTTGGTTCGTTATTGCTGATATTTGCAAAATTTTAGATTTACAGGCACCCCATATTGTAACCAAAACATTAGATGAAGATGACCGAAGTAGTACTTCGGTCATCGATAAACTTGGAAGGGAACAAACTACTAATATTTGCAATGAAAGTGGATTGTATCAAATAATCTTTCAAAGTAGAAAACCTGAAGCTAAAAAATTTAAGAAATGGGTTACCCAGGAAGTTTTACCTACAATACGCAAAAAAGGGTATTATGGAACTCCTAAAGTTGTTCAACACGATTATGTGAGAAGGTACAATGAAAATTACCTCAAAGTAGATAAAGGGTATTTTTCTGTAATATCTGAATTGTATGTAATTCTTTTTGGATTTTTAGAACATCAAGGCTTCACGATCCCAGAAAAAGATACGAAAACAGATAAGTTTATTCAACCTGATAATAGCGTTGGAATGGGTTTTAGTAAATGGTTGCAAGAACAATATCCAAAAGTATTCCAAAGCTATCCTCGCAAAGACTATAAACATAAAACTAGGAGTGGTGCTTATGTTAATTGTTTTCAATATCCTAGAGAAGTTGCAGGTCTTTTCAGTGAGTATGTACACGATTTTTGGCTTGTAAATAACGCTCCCAAATATTTAGGAGATCGTGTGGGTCAAGACCTCAAAGCACCGTTACTTCTGATACTAGAAGAGCATAAAAAGCGAATAGAAGCTAATAATATGCCTTCATAGGAATAATTTAATACTCGCAAAATAATTCTAATATTATTAGATTATAGTATAAATACTATAATCTAATAATATTTACTAATTAAATAAATTATGATAAAGCTTAATTAGGAGGGTTATAATGAGTGGAAAAGAACTAGCAGAAGGTTTAGGGATAGGTCTAGCACCTTTAATTTTTATGTTTAGCATCGGTTATGTAGGTTTTTGGTTGTCTTATGCAGGATTGAAAACCAAAGACAAATTAGCTAAAATAGCCTTGTTTGGAATGCCGTTTTATCTATTAGTATTGGTCTTTGGCTGGACAAATAGTACTCTAGTTATGAAGATAACTATACTATTATTGGGATTGATTCTTAGTTTATTCTTATCTCTTTTATGGAAGAATTGGCTAAGACATTTTTTGGCAAAAACTTTTTATAACAATAATATACTAAATGATGATGGTTATGATACAGTTATAGATGAATTAGTGAGTAGAACCGACATTGAGATTAAAATGATATTAGTTGAGCTTCTTGATGGTCGTATCCTCATCGGCAATCTAAAGCCTGAATATCAACAAAGAAATATTAAATCAGGAACCATCGATAACGATGGGAATATAAGGCTAGTTGTTGATTGCATTATACCTCAATCTGATCCTGATATAGAGCCTATAGATCAGGAAACGATTGCGTCTTATTTCGACGAACAATGCAACGAAGAAATAACTACATACATAGTAAGTATCATCCCTCAGAAAGAGATAAAACTAATGAAATTCTACATAAAATATTAGGAATGATTACTTTTTTTAATCGTGTTTATTATTGCTTGAACACCATTCGATCTTTTATCACTTATTGGATTATCTCTCCTTTCTTGGGAACCATCTTTTTTCGTAGCAGTAGCAGTGTTGGAATGGCAAGTCATTTTAGATGTTGAAGAAGTGTTTGCCTCATTTATATTTTGTTTTTGCTTGAGCTTTGATTTATCATCCATTGGTTTTCCTCCTTTTATTAAGAAATCTTACCTTACTTTTAAGTTTTAGTCAATTATTTTCACGCGTCTACTTGACAAAATTTCTTTTATTTGGTACTATCATCTTATAGTAGATATGTATCATGACCGAATTCAAAAGCGTCTTAGACCTCATCACCAAATTACCCACTGAAAAACATTGTAGAGATTACCTAGCTAATATCCGCTGGGGTGATACTCCTATCTGTCCTTATTGTAACCATAACCACTGTTATACTCTTAAAGATTCCCGTTACAAATGTGCAAAATGTAGAACTCCTTTCACCGTTAAAGTGGGTACTATCTTTGAAAACTCTAAACTTCCTTTACAAAAATGGCTCATCGCCTATTATCTCTTATCTTGCTCCTCTAAAGGTATCTCATCTGTCTCTTTAGCTAAACAAATCGGCGTTAGACAACCTACCGCTTGGTTTATGCTTCATCGCATCAGAGAAGCTATGACTGCTCAACCTGAGACGCTTGATGGTATCGTTGAAATAGACGAAACCTACGTTGGCGGAAAAGAAGCTAATAAACATGAATCTAAGAAGTTGAAACAAGGTAGAGGAAGTGTTGGCAAGAGTGCGGTAGTAGGCATGATTCAAAGAGGATACGCCGTTCAAACTTTCGTAGTTCCTAATACTCAAAAAAGAACCTTAGAGCCTCTGATAAGGAGATATGTTAAAGAAACTAGCTTGATAATGACGGACGAATACGGGGCTTACAATAACCTCAAAGAGTATTACGAGGGTCATTATGTGGTATCCCATAGTAAGCGAGAGTTCAAACGCGGAATAGCTTATACAAACACCATAGAAGGATTTTGGGGATTATGTAAAAGAGCCATTATAGGTGTCTACCATTATATCAGCAAAAAGCATTTGAGTAGGTATATGCAAGACTTTAGTTTTCGCTATAATGAAAGAGAGTGTGATGCTACTATGATGCTAAATAAAATCTTGTATTATGGCATTGGTAAAAGATTAACCTATAAACAGTTGGTAAGAGGCTATTAAATGAGCGACGAAGATAACCCCCTAAAAGGGTATGAAGGAAATATGTTAGGAGCTTTGAGAAAGACGTTGAAGTATAACCCTGATAGAAAAAAGCAAGTCTTGAAAAGTTGGTTATGTACACTTTGTGGTATGCGTATAACGAGCCAAGATAAGCCCTCAACTGAAGGGTGTAATAATGGTAAACATAATTGGGTTGTAGAGGAGTAACTTGTATGTCAGAATCTAAATCAATGAAAAACTTATTATGACTTATAATAACTAAGTAAACCAATAAAGGAGGAAGTAGTGTTTAGTTATAAAAAGTTTGTAATTCATAATTACAAGGCTATATCAACACCTGTTACTATCAATATTCATAGGGGTATTTATCCTATATTAGGTGTCAATGAAAGTGGAAAAACAACGTTATTACATGCGATGATGGCTTTTACGGATTACAATGACCTTTGGAACGGGGATTCTAGTACCGGTAAGCAAGGGTACAGGCATATAGATAAAGTTGCTAATATTTATACGGACACGTCAAAGGCAAAAATTGAAGCAGAAATAACTTGTTCGGTGGAAGAGTTTCAAACAATCATTGAAAGTTCTGAGATCGAAAAAGAAGCAGTTCTAATTAGTAAATTAATGGATTTATCCAAGGATGCTACTCCTTTAACCATAAATATTACCAGAGAAATTAATGGCGAGAAGCGTTATCTCCTTAATATCTTGGTAATGAATGAAGTAGCGAGTAATTATATATCTGAAGAAGAGCAACACAGAATAGCGTCTTTAATGGTTAATCAAAAATTGCCTTTAATAGTTTATTTTGATGATTTTAAAGATCGTTTTACAGGTATTATTGATATTTTAATTGACGAGAAAGGGGCTATAAAAAGCCCCGGTGATACTAATGTAAAAACATTGGAACAATTCTTTGAAGTAAGCTTCAAGAATAAGGAGGGAGAAGCTAAGAAGAAACTTTCAAATTTAGCTACAGACACAAACAATAAGGTAAAAGAAATAGAAAGTAAACTTCAACAAACAATCAATACTCTTATTAATGATCAATGGGAATTAATGGCTAAAATAGAAGAAAGAGACCCTCCTAAAATTGTTCTGAGAATTGAACGTACTGAAAAGACTGCAGTTAATAAAAAAGAATTTAATTGTCGATTTTCTTTCACTGTAGAGGACTCTTTAATTATAGGCGAAGAAAAAGAAATACGTGTCTTTGATTTGGAAGAAAGAAGTAAAGGATTTCTATGGTTTTTTACTTTTGTGTGGAAAACTTCCTTCCATCCGAATAAAAATTCAGAAAAATCAGTGATTTATCTACTTGATGAACCAGGCTCTTATTTACATTCTTCTGCTCAACAAGGGCTATGCAATGTGTTAGAGGAACTAGCTAAAGATGCTACTGTAATTTATACAACTCACTCGCACTATATGCTTGATGAAGATTTTTTAAATAATACCTACATAGCACATAAAGATGAAAAAGAAAATAAAACTATTAATCTTTGTCATTATACTCAATACACAAAGATTGATAAAACTCCGCAGCCTAACGCCTTAGACCCTATTATACTTGCATTAAAAGTAGAACCTTCTCTTATTGAAAAAATGTTAAGAAAAAAAGCTCTTATTATTGTAGAGGGGATGGGTGATTTTTATGCATGGCAATCTTTCTTAGAAACTGAGCATAAGAGTAATTTAGGAATAATACCCTCTACTGGAGCTTCACAGGTTTTAACGCTACTGTCTTTAGCCTTAATTCATTGCCACAACGTCCTATGCCTTTTAGATGACGACGACGAAGTTACGCAGTTAAAAACAAAGCACCCTGATTTCAGTGATTATATAAGGGTAATAACTGGTAATAAGGATATTACTTTTTTATTAGACGAAAATGAATTAAAAACGTTTGCTAAGACTCAAAATTCCAAATTCAATAAAGATAATTTATGCTTAAATGATAAAAAGCAATTACTCAAACTAATATATGCCCATTCTCGAAAACATAAAATCGAATTCCCAGAAACTAAAAAAACCTTTGAAAAATTTTTTAATTCTGAAATAAAACCTCTACTGGATAATAATACCTAAATATATTTAGTGTGCAAGTAAGGTAAGTTATAGATTTTAAAATTAGACTACCATATCTCTAAATAAAAAACCTGTGTTATTTCTCGCTCATAGGAAATGATTCATTTTAGGTTTAAGACCTCCATTTTGAGGTCTTAAACTATTCGGTTTCTTTCGCACGTTTCGCCAAATCCTGTACCACTAAATCACGAATATAATCGGTAATAGTATAGGCTTTCATTCGACCATCCTTGTTTAATTTTTGGCCCTGTAAACTAGGTAAAACTTCCGTAAGTATATGCTCATGCATCGACTGGGGCAGATAACTGGTAATGCGAACAGATGGCTCTTTGATCGCTTTTTCCTCATAACTTTTGATCGGGGTGTTGACCCACTTCTCCAGCTTTTGCTCATCCTTCACTCGACGATTGGGGTAAAATGATTTATCGCTCATGGGTTGCCTCGATTAAGGGTATTAATTGTTTTAACACAGTTAAAACCTCCTCTTCTGCTTTTTTGTCAGCCTCTTTTTCCTCCAGATCAAAAACAGTTTGCCCTTGACCGTAAACCCGAGAAAACTTAACCCTTTGCATAATAAAGCCCCCTAACCAATGGACATACGTAGGAAAACCTTGTTTAAACTCCTCGATATGTCCCCGTTCTTTAGTAATTTTAATACGATTAAACAACATAAAAACCTGTAAATTTTCGTTAAATTCAGCTAATGCTTCATCGATAATATCCATCATGTCGAAGGTGTGAATACGCTCAGCTTGGTCCAACGAAGTAGGAATCACTACCGCATCAACATATGCCAACGTGCGTCGTAAACTAGGATTATCCGACCCCCCTACATCAATTAAAATGAAATCAAACGCCTTCTCCTTCTCCCCTAAAATCGTCTTTAAGCCTTTCTCAAAAAGTGGCTGAACCTCAATAAATGGTTTCAACTCAGCTTCTGCACGCCACTTGCTCCAATTTAGGCAAGAGGCTTGCGGATCAGCATCCATCAACAATGTGCGTTTATCTGGGTAGAGAAGTTTTAGGGCATGAGCAAAGTGCATACTCACAGTTGACTTGCCAACCCCACCTTTCGTGCTTGCAATTGCAACTCTCATAAAAAATTACCTCACATTAAAAAGTGTATTACAAAGTCATAATATTATATTAGGTTATTACTCTTTTGTGATAATATCATATTACACTATTATAGTATTACACTATTATTACTTTATGTCAATACCCTATTGTAATAAGGCTTGTTATTTTTTGTAAAAACTGTTAATATAAGTCCTAGTAAACCATACTATTACCAACAAGAAGCTTAAAAATGGACGAAAAAAAAGAATTGACCATTGCCATCACAGGTAAGAAAACCGCCAAGGATATTGCCTTACAAAGAGGCGAATTTAGTCTAGAAAAATGGCGATTAAACAATGAAATTCATGTCATGATATTGGCGAGCCTCAATAATATTTTTACGAGACATCGTCAACAACGCTTTTGGAGTGCCGAAGATTTAGAAGATGTGGCAAAACATTTGGGTGTCAGCTATGCTGGTACAGAGATCTATGCATGGAATATCAAGCTCAACACCAAACAGTTAAAACGACTACTCATGCCTGCTATTACCACTATGCAAGGCAATGGCATAGATGGTAGCAATACAACAATTGATCGTATCATGAGACTAGTAGAGTTAGCCTGTATCACTAACGAACAAAAAGTTATCGATACAAATGGTAGAACTTTTTATCCGGTAATTATCACCAAGGAGGGCGTTGATGAATACCTCATCACGATAAGAAGAGAGGTAGCACTCTGGCATGCTAATCAAAAAAAAGAAATTGTCCTAGATACGTTTCGTTTGAAGCAAGAAGGAGGCTTCTATCAGCATCTTGCCACGCCATTAGAAGCATTATTACTCGGTCAAGATGAAAAAGTTAACACAACCGTCGCTATGCGTCTTTATGCCCTAATTTTAGCCCATAAAGAGCAATTGATTAGTCAATCACCCCATGAGTATCTGGCGATCCCCAAAGAAGAGCTGATTGTATGCCTCGATAATACCCGAGCAATAAAAAAAGATGGCAGTAAAATCAAAGTTAGCTGGAAGGAGATTTATCATGCTTGCGAAACACTAATCAAAGTGATCAATCAAGAGTATGCCAACTTGCACCAACTCAAACTAGAAATGCATCAAAAAAGTGAAAAAGGCAAGAAAGGACTATTTTTTACCAGCCAAAAAATAGAGTAAAAAGCAAAAAAGGACACTTTTGTAGGCACTTACAAAAAAAAGGGACACTTTTGTAGGCACTTATAGATCAAAAAGCCTAAAAATATGCAAAAAAGGACACTTTTGTAGGCACTTACGGCTCTCTAAAGATTATAAAATAATCTTTAAATAAACTCAATATCAAAACCTCTTTCTTTGCGATAGCCAAGAGAGAGGTTTTTCTTTTTTGGTACTCTTTTTTGTTAAACACACTCTACTCATCGCAAATCCATTCTACTTTTCCCAAATATTGCATCATTTTCATAGGGCAATATAAATAATCTTTTATTACCCTAAAATCTACAATATTATCCTAGCATTTATATTGATGCTTTTTTATTAATCTTTATTTATTATAGATGGCTTTTCGGTGCCCAATCGCCAACAACAAAATTGTAACCGTGCTATCATCGATCTCAGCGATAATACGGTAATCACCGATACGATACCGCCATGCCCCCGATAAATTCGCCTTCAACGCTTTGCCCTTACTGCGAGGATCTTCGCAATCGATCAAATGCTTCTCGATCCAATTCATGATCAAGATTTGGCTGGGACGATCAAGTTTTTTTAACGCCTTGATCGCGACAGTCGTATAATGTAGCGTGTAAGTCATTACTCTAAATCCAATAGCTTTTTGACTTCGTCATGGTTATGCGTAATAGGATGCTCTTTGTAGGCTTGCATCGCTTGTTGGTAGGCATCAATGTCATACTCATCTTCTAGTTCGGCTAGGATGCTCTCTCGCATCACTTGTGATACGGTGGTTTTTTTGTGCTTAGCGTATTGTTTGATTAATTCGGCTTCTTCATCGTTAAAACGGATCGATATCGTCATTTTAGCTTTCTCTCCTGTAATACAATGTATTACAAAATAGCCATGGTGTCAAGCCTTCCCGTAGTTTTTTATAGACAAAAGCAACTAAAGTCGGGTATACTCACTATTAGCTACTAGTAGTGAATGTCGTTGGCGTTCAGGTAGGCAAAAAATTGCCCCCTTGAATGCGACCAACATTTGAGGGGGCTAATTGATAGGAGGTGCATTGTGTTAGCATTATGCAACCTGCTATTGAGAGGGCTTCTCTTATTGACGTTCCTCTTGGTAGTTACTCAGCCACTACATTAGTGGATTGAGTCGAGGTTAGCTCATTAAGCGTGAGCTAGCCTCTTACTTTTGAGTATAGCATGCCTTCCAAAAATTGTCAAACCAAATTCATTTTTTGTGCTATGTCTAAACATACTCTTTTTAAAATAACGATTTATTCTGTTTATGGATACGCCTTCATTGATTTTTATATAAAATATTATTCTTTAGTTATATTGACTATTTATCCAACATGATTTATAATCATAGATAGAGGATACCATCATGTGCCAAGTAATAACGCTAAATCAATTAGAAAATTTCAAAGTGATCTACCAAATTCAGGATTTAACCATTTTTGAAAGAATCTCTAACCTATCGCCACAAACAATTAAAAATTATCGGCAATCAGTGAAGCTCTTTTTCGATCAATACGGGGCAGATGTATTTGAAAATCTACGAGATTATATCAAGGAATATATCATCGACGGTTATACGGTGGAACATTCAGTTGGTCGCCCTAAAGGATCTTCTATGAGTTTGGGCAGTCAACGAGTAAGGAAATTTGCATTGAAGGCTTACTTTACCAAAATTTTAGCAACCCTACCCGATGCCCAGCGATCGATGCTAGAGTATATCGATAGTGTTAAACTGGCAAGCGAGGTAACTAAAGCGGTTACACAGGAAAAACTCCTTACACGCTCAGAAATAGAACTGTTGCTAGGCAAAATCAAACTCACACCCAAGCAAGAGGCGATTTTAACCTTACTCTACCAGACAGGGCTTAGAGCGAGTGAAGCGGTGGGCATTAAACTAAGCGATATTCAAAGCGATACAAACATTGATTATTACCGCATTAAGATTATAGGCAAGGGCAACAAGTTACGCTACCCGCTGGTTCAGAGATCATTAATTAACCAAATTAATCAATTATATAATGGGTCGGTTTACCTCTTTGAGACAGCCTCAAATCCACCGCAAGCCATGAGTTACCATGCCCTCTATCGCAGTATCAAGGCAATTGAGAAGAAAGTAGTCAAAGCTGGTATTACTTTACATCCGCACAAATTACGTCATTCTTTTGCTTCCCATTCATTAGAGGCACTGAAAGAAGATGCTTCTGCAGTATCAAAAATTAGCAAGTATTTGGGGCATTCTAGCACATCTATCACGATGGATTACTACTTACATGGCTCACTATCCAGCGATGACTTAATCAAAATCCATCAAGCTCGCTAACCGTTGACAAAAAAGAAAAAATCTAGTATTATAAGGATAATCTACGCCTCCGAGAGGTGGGGCAATTCGAGCGATCGAATTGTTTTTTTTAGTATTTATTAGTCTGAAAGGATTTTTGTATGGATAAACCTAAATTAATGCTTAAAGAGCAGGTGGATCTTTTGAAGCATCGAGGTTTAACCATTGAGACGGCGGATGAAATTTTGCTTCAAGAGATTAACTATTATCTCCTTATCAACGGTTATAAAGATCCTTTTGTTGAAGAACAATCAGAGCAATATCATCAACCTACTGCGTTAAAAGAGCTCTATGCTCTTTATCAGTTCGATAGTTATCTCAGATCTTCAACGTTACACCTGCTTTTATCCCTAGAAATCTACTTTAAAACGATGATTAGTGATGAGTTGGCAATTTATCTTTTAAAAAAATACCCCAAAGAAAAGAGTTTTGAACATAATTTTTATTTAGATTCAGCCCTCTATCAACCAATAAAAAATAGCTCGCTTACCACAGAAAGCATTTTGAATCAATTAAATAAAATCATTGATCATAACGAATTTCAAACTCCTCAAATTGATCATTATGTTAAAAAGCATGGCTATGTACCATTATGGGTATTGATGGGTGAAATGTCGCTTGGTTTGGTAAGTAAATTTTATCTTATTCTGCCTTTAGCTGTACAGCAAGCTATCTATAAACGCTGTTATCCTAATATTGGGTTACATCCCCAAAAAATCAAAAAATTAGCTGATTCTATGCATCAATTTTCGCTTTTACGTAATCATTGTGCTCATGGACGACGGATTTACGCCGAACAATTTAGACGGTCAAATTTAATAGATATTTTAAATAAAATTTTTAATTTAATAGAAAATAGTATTACCCTAAAACAAGAAATCGCCGTTTATAAGAAAATTTGTACACTTGGTATAGAACAATTACACGAGAATGTATCTATTATGAGTTGGCAACGTATCAATAATCATGCCAACCAATTGTTAGTTCAATTGGAACATTTAGTAAAAACTAATTAATCAACCTCCTGTATAAGGGGCATGGGAAAAAGATCTTTTTAGCTCTACGCGTGATCGGCGTAGAGCTTTTTATTATTTTGTACAACTAATTAGATGCGTTTCAACAAGTAATAGAATAAAACCTTCTGGCTTCACCACCCAGAGGGCTTTTTTTTATTCCTAACTAATTTTAAATGAAATCCTATATTACTTGATAACAGAGGAAACGCAATAAAAATGGTGAAAATAAAAAGCTACCTCTACGGTAGGACATCTTCCGACGAGGAGACACGGCATAATCAGCAACACTATCAAGAACAAGTTGCTATTCTAGCTACATTTGAAGGCAAAATTTATTTTGATCTGGGCATCAGTGGCGACGTGCCCTTAAGTCATCGACAGCAACTTAAAAATATCGTAAGAAGCATTCAAAGATCAAAATACGATTTATACGTCATCAGGCTTACCACGATTAGCCGTTTTTCACGCTCTCTTGCCTTATTGGAGCAGATTATACAATTGACCAAAAATAAAAAAATTCAACTTGAAATCCTCGTTGGCGATACAAATTTAAAAAAAGGTAATTATGATTTAACCGATCCCCAAGTACGCCAAGGCGTTCTGAAAGCCCAAAATTTTATCTTGGGAAAAAGAGAAAAAAAGGAAGCCCAACGCCAGCTTGCCCAGCTATGTTACAGTACAGGCTTGGTATTACGAAATATTGTCTTTAACTATGATAGCATCAATTATTTGGGGTCGTTCGCCACTCGCTATAATAAATCTCACTATCAAAAAAACAAAAAAGTCATGAGTAAAATCAATGCATTGCGTCGGGCGGGCAAGTCAGCAACGGAGATTGCCACTAAACTCAATCTATCAAAACGCACAGTTAATCGTAAATTATACCAGCAAAACGAAGCCTTAATATTGCTATGGAAAATGAAGCACCAGCAAGTATTAACCTGGGTGCAACGGGTGCAAATCGATGATTTCGGGACAACCGCTTTGATCCAAAAAGCCTCACCCAAAAAAGAATCTAAAACGGTTTATTATGCTCTAGCCTATGCTAGATTAGTTAAAAAGCTAGCTAAAGAGGATTTGGTGGCGGTGCAAGTCGGCATTAATCAGTTGAATTTAGTAGACTATGAAGCTACCTTTTTGAGCGAGATAGAAGAAGAATTAACTGATCATGTAGCTAATTTATAGGCTTTAATTTGATAGACATTTTATAGTGATTTTTTTCTAATACTCAGTTTTTGTTTTAAGTAAGGTTTTATGTTATTTAAAATTAATGCATTTATTTTTTTATGTTGGTTAGCTGTAATATTATCTTTATTTCTTTTATTGAAAATATTTAACAAAAATATGTAATCATTATATGCATCACCATTATTGTAAGAATTTTTTTGAAAGACATCATTATCATAGAAATACCGCAATAACTTCTTTGAAAAATATTTCGAATCTAAAGATATGTATTCTTTATTTTCAACAGCTTTTAATATTTTAAATAATTGTTCATTTATTGCAATTTCAGCATTAAGATCACCTCGCTTAAATTTTTTAATACAAACACTGCCAATGGGGTGTAACTGGTAATTGGTAATTCGATTTATGATTGTATAAAGATACCTCAAGTTCTCTTTTCCACATACACAGGATTCAGTTAGGGACTCATCTTCCTCACAGTTATAAATTCCCCATTCCAAGACTGCATCATCCCAAGTTTTCGCATGTGAATTATCAATTATTTTTTTTACGTAAATTTTGATAATATGATGACATTAAATTATTACTCCTTTTGTTATTCTAGTATAGCATGATTAGTTAGATTAATCAAAAGAAGTTAAAAGCTTATCTTAATTTGCAACGATTTAATTCAAATTTTTTAGTACACTCAAAGATTGAATTAGAAATAAATATGTTTATTTTAACTATGAAGATAGTACGTTTAGAGGTTGATTATACGGATAGGTTTTGTTTGATTTCCTCTGATACATCAATCATTGCTACAATTAATACTAACCATTTAGCCACATTACTCTTTTTCACTGGCTTATTACCCTTTACTTTTCTTCACTCGGCTTATCTACCGCGTTCACATCTGCAATCTCTTCATCACTCAAGCCATAAAGCTCATCCAGCTATTGCTCTAGGCTAGTAGACTCCTTGCCTGCCTTTTTAGAAGAATTCACCTCTTTCCAGCAAGTTTTTCTACCTTTCTAAACGATCTAGAAGATGAATATCTCTCTCATGTAGCTAAAGAGAATTTGATAATCAAATGCTAGCAAACAAAAGTAAATGCCCCTAAAGGTGCCAAATTGATCAAAAAGTAGAACACATCTATTAAGCTTCAATCAAGCTGGCTTTGTTAATTTTCAAGGCTTTGGCAATTTTATCGAGCATGGTTAAGTCCATCTTGCCACTTTTCTCTAAGCGTGCATAATTGGGTTGTTGCAAGCCTAATGCTGTTGCCACTTCTTGTTGCGTAAGCCCTAATTTATGTCTTTGCCAGCGAATATTAAGCGAGGCTATCATGGCGGGGCTTACTTCAATGGCATAAAAGCCTTTTTCACTTTGCCGTTGTTGCGGTTTTTGGGGTAAGCCATAGGCTAAATACTCATGTAGGATGCTATGAGCTTGGATAAGGGCTTCTTCAAGGGTGGTGCCTTCCGCCACAATGAGATCAGGGGCAAAATCAATAAACTCTGCACACCATAAGCCATCTTCATCTTGCTCTATCTTTGCATAGTAGATCATCTTTTCTTCTCCTCTTACTCTAAGCCTGTTGCTCTCTTAATGGAAGCTAGTGTTCCTTTCGCCACTTCTTTTGAGCGATGCCAAGGAATCATAAGCCGTTGTTCGGTTGTATTATGAATGTAGTAACGATGCGAGCCACGCCCCTTTCTACTGGTGTCTAGGCTATAGCCGAGGGCTTTTAATTTCTTTTCTAGCTCACTATACTTCATACTTAATTATATCAAAAATGATATAATTAGACAAGTGGTTAGTTGAGATCGTTTTGGTAAGTTTCGGGTGATTCTACAAAGTGATGCAAAAAGTGAAAAATGACACCACATTTATTAAGCTTCAATCAAGGTTGCTTTTTATCTAATATTTTGCAAGATTATTTGACAAAAATTCTTGATTTTGTTTGTGAATAAATGTATAATACGACGAGGAAAAGGAGTAAAATCGTGCAAGAAATGTTATTTTTTAGCTTGCGTATTATCACCAGTAATACAAGCCATGCCGAGTATCCATTTTTACGGGTATACACTAAGGATAGGAAATACCAAGCCATATTCAACCATCGTATAGAATACAAAAATGAGAGCAATCAGATCCTTAAGGAGCGTATCGCTACTAATACGCCTTATCACTATCTTTTAACGCATCATGCGGAATATGACTGGGATTTTGAGGCGTGCTTATGGCTTAAGCCATTTCAAGATGAGGCATTTGGCGATAAAGAGTTTGACAAGATTTCCCCTAGTCTCTTAGCCCTTAAACATACCGAGGTGGCACCAAATGGCAGTTATCAAAATGTCCATCACTTACTCACCATTAGAAAAGCATTGCAAAGTTGCTTAAGCTATAATAGCGATTTCCCGCTAGTTTATGCCTTTTTCAATTTTACTATTTATCCTTATAAAGACCATCTAGCTAAGCAATTAGCCATCAAAATAGTCAGTAAAGATCAAGCCTATATAGGCATTTTTAATCAACCTTATGCTCCGTTTAGCCTGCCAAGCGAAGCAATTTATCAAGAGACTTACCTAGAAAATCCCTACCCCTATCTTTTATCGCAATCAGCTCAATATGATTGGGATGTTGAGGCATGCTCATGGTTACAACCGTTCATTACAAATAGCTATGACAAAGAAGCCCTAAAAAGTATTACACAATACTGGTCAATACGTACGGTTGGGTTGATGGGTAGTTCGCATTATCGCCGTGTAACCAACCTCTTAGAATTATTGGAGTCTGGGGAAAATAGTAAGTCTATGCCTTAGCTCGCTAACAAATGCTAGGTCTGCTCAACAATCTTTTTCTTCAAGGGCTTAACCATTCATTTGCTCCATAGTAACGATGTTGATGAGGCTTTTTGGTTTAGTCGATTTATCTAAATTGCCAATAAATCTCAATTTGTTATCATTTTTATGAGCATCTAAAGCTTGGGTATATTGCTTGGGGTCTAAGTCAATCGCAATAAGCCGATGAGAATTCGTATCGAAGATATGAATTCTTCCACCTTGGCTAGAACTGGCAGTATTCGCGATGAGTTTGATGACATAGCCTTCTATTTCTACATTGGTTTCAGGGGTTTTTTCTTTTAAAATTCTACTCATCTCTCTGAGTGTGCCTGACATAGCAGGGACAATGGAAAATTTATGGCTAATATTCCACTCTTTTTTTATCGGTCTTACGGGAGCCCACGTTAAATCGATAAATGCTCCTTTGTCGCCACAAACATCAGTGATTTCGGCTAAAGCATCGCAAAAGTTACTACTAATGCCTCTCATCATATTGTCATCAAAACTACCTATGCTAATATTTGCCATATTGTTTAACAGTGATGCAATGTTTTGACATAATTTAATGCTAACTTGTCTATCAAAAGGCTCATTAGAGATGTCATCACTTTCAATCAGCTGTGGCGTAATAGGGTTCTCTAAAACTAAGACAAAGCTTCCTTTTTCGGTATGCCCCATACGCAATTTTTCTACAAATGAATTTATCTCTTTGGGTGCTTTCCCTTGATATACTGGTTGTGGATTCGTAATGGAGCGAGCCGTTGCACTAAATAGGTTAATAGAGCTATTAATAAGGGTCGAAATGGCTTCCAGAGGTAAGTTGTTTTTAACATCATCCTTAAAAGCGTATATGCGTAAAATATCTGCTTGGGCATGGGTTAAATCAGTAAGGATAGATTGCAGACTTCTCTTTTCAAATGCTTGTAAATCATTGAGTAAATCATAGACTCGATGCTCATAATCTACTAAATCTCTTTGTAATGGTAAGAGGATTTTCTTGCTATTACTTTGCCATAACGAAGCTTTATTGGCTAGCTTACCATATAACTGCCAGCCTCGCTCTTTTAAATAAGCTTGAAAATCTAAGGGAGTTATTGATTGAATTACTTCTTTTTCCAAGTCAGTCATTAGTTCCCTCCTGTCTCAAATTCAGATTCGGCTTCTTGCATAAGTTTCGTTAATGCTTCTATGGAAAAAATATTGGCTAAAGGTATTTTAACCGTTATTTCTGTGGCATTGGTGCTATCGGGCAAGCCTTTTAAACTCACATAGTAAGCACATTTTTTAATAGTTAATTGTTCTATATCTTGCGTTAACCAATCGTTTGGGTCTTTTCCTGCAGGCAATAATAAGCAAATGAGTATTCTTGGAAGGATAGACTTTCCTCTTAAATCATCGTAATTTTTGATTGGTAAACTATAGTGAATAGAATCATCATCTTTGATTAAATTTTGTTTGGCGGTAGCTTTTAGTTGAGCCTCTATTTTACAATAAGGGGCATCATTTTTATTTGAAAAAATAACATCAATACTATCTCTATCCAAAGTATTATCCTGGCAATCAAAACCAGCAACACTTGCTATGGCTTTTACATAAACCCGACTTATTGCTTCTTTTTGATCATTCAATTCCATTGCAACAGTATAACATTAACCATTTAATTTGTAAATCTTAAATAAGCGAATTCATAAGGCTTAGCTATAATTTATCTAATATATTTTTATTCATTTATATTGGGCGGGAGGTAGTGGTATCCTTACGTTTATATTTTCACAACGTGATGGTTTTGTTAAAAAATTTATTGCTTTTTAATAGAAACTATGTTAGAATCAGTGCGTAGAGGAAACACATTTAATGGATGATATGATAAAAACGATTATTTCGCTTAAAGATTACCATTTTCATATTCCAGCTTATCAACGAGGCTACCGCTGGACAGCAAAAGAGGTAGAGGATTTACTCAATGATATAAAAGAATTTAAGCCTGACGAAGAGAAGGGCACTAAATACTGCTTACAGCCATTAATTGTGAAAAAACAAACAGATGGTAGTTATGAAGTAGTAGATGGGCAACAGCGTTTAACCACTATTGCTATTTTTATGCAAATTGTCAAAGAGGTTATGCCATTTGTTACGCCTCCTTTCACACTTGATTATACTACAAGGGAAAGGAGTAAAGATTTTTTAGAGAATATTAAATCATCTAGTGGGTCAACTGATGCCGAAGATAACATTGATTTTTATCACATGACTCACGCCTATCAAACCATGTTTGAGTGGTTAAATCAACAACCAGACTTATCGGATGCGGTTAGTACATTGTATTCTAAAATAATAAACAAGGTATTTTTTATTTGGTATGAAGTGCCAGCCGAAACGCGGGTGATTGATCTCTTTAATCGGGTGAATATGGGTAAAATTCCATTAACCAATGCAGAGTTGATTAAAGCACTATTATTAAATCAACAAAATTTTAATCAAAATACGAGAGAGCACGATCAAGCCGAGATGTCGATTGCTTGGGAGCGTATGGAACATGGCTTGGGTAATGATGCGTTTTGGTACTTTTTTAATGAGAAGGTGTTGAGCTCTTCTAGTCGTATGGATCAGCTATTTAGATTAGTTGCCAAAGATTTTGTAAACAACCCGCATAAATATAGCGATCTTTTTCAAAATCAATCACAACTTCAAGAAATTGTAGATAAAGTTAAAAAACTAGAAAATAGTTCTTTGTTTTCTTTTTATCTTTTCTATGAAATTATTCAATCTACCGTAAATGAAAAAAAGTATAGCGTTATCAAAAGATTATGGCAAGAGATCGAAAGCCTAGATGCCTTACTGCACAGTTGGTATGATGAGCCAACCTATTATCACCTAGTAGGCTTACTCATTACTTTTGGAAAGCCGTTGTATAAATTAGTCGAGATGGGCTTTGGTCAGCGTAAGCGTGAGATGCTGGCAAATTTATTGGCTGAAATTAAAAAACAGCCGATCGTAGAAAAATTTTTAAAAGATGAAGAGATCACCAATAGTAATTCTCATAAAAAAGAGTTAAGAAATCTTTTGTTGTTCTTTAATATCGCCACATTAGTTACAAAAAGTGAAAAACAAGCACGCTTTCCCTTTGACATTTATAAGAAGTATGACTGGGATATTGAGCATATTCACGCTACTGCGGATGATACTGCTACTGCGGATGATAATTTAGGGAATCTTACTCTCTTAGACAAAGGCACGAATCGTAGCTATAAAAATAAGCCCTTTAAAGAGAAGCGAGCGATGATTCTTGCGTGTGATCAATCTGGTTTGTTTATTCCTGTATGCACCAAAAATATTTTTATCAAAGCGTATAGTGCTAATCCTAAAGATTTAGAAGATTGGTATGGCGACGAGGTAGAAGAAGTGAATCATGATGATAAAACCAACTACTTGCTGGCAATGAAAGCTATTGTTGGTGATTTTTTTGACAAACCATTAGGAGAGAAGATTGATGTCTAACGCCAGTAATTACCAAACTTTATTAAATCTACTAGATAGCTATAGTATTCAAATTCCCCTTATTCAGCGGGACTATGTGCAAGGTGAAAAAGAAAAACAAGCCACGGAAATTCGTAAAATTTTATTGGAGGATATTTACCAAGCCTTAAGTCAAGGGAATTATCTTGATCTCAATTTTGTTTATGGTAAAGTGTTGGATAATCAGGGCGATCAAGCCTCAATCTTTATCCCCATTGATGGGCAACAGCGTTTAACTACGTTATGGTTACTCCATTTGTATGCTTTTCATAACGATGAGGCGGTGTTGCAAAAATTGTCTAAATTTAGCTATAAAACTCGCAAAAGTTCGCGACAATTCTTGGAGCATTTAATCACACATTGCCATGAAATTTTTACTAGTGCATTAATGCCAAGCCCAAGCCAAGAGATTTCGGATAGTGCTTGGTTTTTACCTGCTTGGCGATACGATCCAACCGTGGCATCTATGTTGACCATGCTAGATGATATGACGCAGAAATTTAACCAGTCAACTCAGTTAGATTTAGCTACTCGATTACAAGAGGGCTATCTACATTTTCAATTTTTAGATACGAAAGTTATTGGTTCAGAGGATGATCTCTATATCAAATTGAATGCTCGTGGTAAGGCTTTATCACCTTTTGATAATTTGAAATCAATTATCATAGAGCAAATTATTCTTCATGAAGAACAACTTAAACAAGTCTATCACATTGACCGCTGGGAGTATGAGCAACTATTTGATGGTGATTGGACTGATTATTTTTGGCATCGTTCCAAAGAGAATTTTGATACTGATTTTTTACTCTTTTTGACGTTCTTTTTTCGTAATTGTCGCATTATTGAAGACATAAAGGATGGGTGGTGGTTTGGCATTGATAAACATAAGCTAGATACAACGGTACTAATGAGCCTGTATCATACACTTAATTTTCTTATTAGTGCGAATGCTGAAAAAGTAGACAAATTTCTTTTCAAAATTCCAGAGAAAACTAAAAAGTATGAAGATGTTATATCTAGCTATGGGCCTGAAGCGTATCTACTTTTTCATGTTGTAATTCAATATTGTGCCATGGCTAAGCGTGCAAGCTTAGATGCGACCTTTATGGCGGATGATAGTAGTAAACAGTGGTTTCGTATTTTTTGGAATCTTATTATTAATAGCAATAATACTATTGATCGTTGGGAACGAGCTTTAGAGGCAATCACCGAGATTAATAGACTCAGTGATCATTGGCAAGAGTTACTTAGGTATTGTGCGGATAAAAAGAAGATAGGTGTTTTTGATTCTAAGCAGATAGCGGAAGAACAGTTTAAGGCTCAGATCCTACTCGATCATCCTAAAAAAGACACATTTACTCAAGCGATCTATAATGCCGAAAAACACCACTATTTTCTAGGACAAATTCGCTCTGCTCTTTATCTTTCGCTAAAGGATGACAAGAAAACCATAGAGTTAAGTAGTTTGGAAAAATTTGAAGAGTACTGGCAAAAATTGAGTAAACTCTTTGAAGATATGTCTGAAAAAAATATGCATGTATTGCGTCGGGCTTTGCTGACTTATGGTGATTATCGCTTGAAAGTAGACAGTCAAAAAACTCTTTGTGTTACTTCGCCACGCAGTGCAACCAGCTTACGTATGCTCTTTGCCGACCGTTATCAAGAGCCAAATCTTAAGCAATTCTTAGACGATTTAAGCCTTGAAACGGATATCAATACGCAACTGAAAATTAGGATTAAGGCGTATGTAGCAAATAAAAATCACCCATTTGATTGGCGTGATTGCATGATTATGTATGAAGCACTGTGGGATAAAAGGTATTTGCACCCTAACCTCCTTTATACAAGAAAAATGTCTGGTAAGTTTTTACTCTTGAGAAGCTCGAAGGCAAGTGGTTACACCTATGAGGTGTTTATTACTAGTTTGAAGAGCGAATTAGATAGGAGCAAGAGTAAGCTAACGGAGTTAGGCTTAAAAATCGAGTTATGGGGTAATCGAAGTGCTACAGATGATCATTGCTTGGTAATTTATAAAGAGAAAGAGAATGTTCTGGCTACGGTACGCTATGATTATACGAAGAAATGTTTTACGGTAGATCGATCTGGATGCTTTACTATGGATGAAATGGTAACGCATATGTTGGCACATTACTAAAACCTATGTTTCCGTTGCAATAACACATTCATCGTGTCATGCTTAGTGCTGGCTCTGGTCGTGTGGTGAGTCTTGTATCATCTCTTTATATAAGAAAGCCCAATGGATACTGACATACATCCCTTGGGTTTCCTTATGGTATCTGCTTTACTCTTTAAAACGTACTCATGTTGTAGTTGCGGAGAAAGTTGTAGATTTTGCTTACGGAGTTTTTTTGATGTTCTAAAAATTGCTCCTTGCTCCAGTTTTCTTCGGTAAAGGTCTCAAGAAATTGAATAATTTCGGCGGTTTTGTGCTCCAGAGCATCTAGGTAAATTCTCTTTTGGCTAAACCAGTCGCTCCTTGTGAATTTAGGAATTTTACCGCTCTCTTCAATCACTAAGAGATTACCAATTTTCTTTTGCATGTTAATCAAATCTCGCTTAGCAATACTCTCATTATCTTCAGGTTTTAACTCCTTGGGGATGATTTGATCGAACTTGATTTTAGCTACATTGCTAGGCAGGAGTTTGGGGTTGGGGGTACTCTCCTGTTTATAGGCGAGATAAGTCCTTAGCATTGCCATTGCTTTTAGGGTATGACCACTAATGCCTGTATCTAATATTTTTTTGAGAGCATCATTACTGAGAGCGTCTTTGTGTTTACATTCGCTGGCAATATCGTTCCACTTAATATTTTTATTCCCGCTAACCAGCTCTGGGAGTAATCGAATAATGTCCGCACGTAAGGAGTCTTTGCCCTTTTTGGCGAATAAGGAGTAGTAGGTAAACCTAATTAAATTTTCTAAAAAATCAATAAAAGATCGATAATACTCTTTGCGTAAATAGACCTTATTACTCTCTTTATTATGCTCCATTCTGGGGAATAGGTAGGCGATAATGGCATATTTAGGAGCCTCTTTTTTGGATGATTCAAGAATCGATAATAGTAAGGCAGTCGTGCGGTGATCGCGTTCTTTGCCCTGTTTTTGCTCGAGCAACCAACTTTCCGTACCTAGAATTTTTTGCAAATCGTCCATGGTGTCTCGCCAGTAACGAGACTTAAGACTATATGCAGAGCTTTGAAAAAACTTTACCAAACCCATCTCATCGGAAATGTCCGTTTGTTTTGCTTTCAACAGATGCATGTGCGATCGAAAAATGGCTACCAAGGAGAGCTCTTTAAACTCATCTACGCCTTCAAGAAGTGCATCCCACGCTTCGATAAATGCTTCTTCTTGATGATCTTCTTCGGCTTTTAAGTATAGCTCTGCTTTGAAGCGTTCGCCTGCATCTAATGGTAAGCCTCGGTCATTGATAGTAGTAAAGATATTGAGGGCTGAATCTTGGTTGTCGGTATGAATTTTTAGGAGAAATACTTTTGATAAGATAACATTAACCCACTGCTTAAGTTCATCTTTGGTATATTGCATGCCATTTTCTGGATCGCAAATTTTCGCTTTAAAGAATTCAAGGTTTTGGTGAAAATTAGGATTCGCAAAAGGAATATGCTTGGATAGAGATTCTAAATCAACTTTTTTAAATGGCTGGTTGATGTCAAAGAGGGTGTTGTGTAAGTGATAGAATTCCGATTTTCCATTAACTTTAGACTCAATGCGAAGACCAAAATACTCATCAATTGAATCTGGTTCGGTTTGAAATAGCACCTGTTTGAGGGTAACATGCTCTGGGAGGTGTTCGTATAGAGCGTAGAGAAATAGTGTAAGTGTGGTGAGGCGTTGTTGCCCATCGATAACTTCAAAAACCTCGTTATTTGGTTTTTTCTCATCGCTATCTACCGTAATAATATTACCTAAAAAGTATGTTCGATCGATTGAGGTGATAGATTCATCTTGGTTAAAAAAGAATTCTTCTAAATCACTCCATAGGGTTTCGCACTGTCCTTCCTCCCAGCGATAGGGGCGTTGATAAGAGGGAATGGTATAGACAATGCTCTGAAAAATACTCTTGATACTGGCGTACTTGGCATCAATTTTATCCATAGCGGTGCATCCTTTTTTGATTTTAGACTAAAAAATAGCCTCTTTTTGCATGTGATTAGTGTAATCTATTTATCAATAAAAATCAAGGCTTACTAGAGATGGACACTTTAGGCGATTTGATCGAATAGGGAGCCATTCATTTGCTCAAAGATCCATAAAATCCAGCTATAGACGGTGCTGGATCGTCTTTCTATCGTTGAGTTCTGATATTGTTGGGTTTCTGTGGCGTGGAGCATGATTTTGCAAATCTCTTTCTTGGATAAAGGATGACCTGCGGAGAGAGAGAGTTGTAGCACTTGGTAAAAAATAGGGTGCTCACTTATGGCTTGGATGAGTAAGAGGGTTTGATTTTTTGGGGTTTGCTGTAAAAAGTCTTTACCTCTTGAAGTAAGAGCGATGGTATTAGTAGCGACTTCTTTGGTGAGTTGAAGATAGTTTGATGCATCCCCGTAATATTTGCCTTGCCTATCG
>NZ_CP118184.1 GCF_028748145.1 Entomospira culicis
TCTCTTAATTGGCCAACCAACCAAAAAGAGAGAGCCTACAGATAATATCATAGATCTGCCTCAAGCTAGCGCCATCTACCATCTACCATCTACCTACCATGCAAATAGTCGCTTATTTGCCAAAAACATTGCCTAGCGGTGACTATTATTTAGTAGACAACGATCTTATTTTAGTTTATGACAGCTACTTTTCTTTTGGGGATTATATTCACAATATCTTCGGTGGGTTTGCCGTTGGAGTCAGCTCTACCATAAGAGTGCGACTCTATCGCATCAACAACGGTGAGGCTAACCTAATTTGGCAACAAACAAAAAGCCCTATCGGGCACCCTCCCATAAAAGCTTATTTTCTACCAGAACTATATCTTTCTTAAAACAATGGCTAAAATCAACATTTGAAAGAACTTATTACCCCCAGTGATTACATCCATTGCAAAGGATACCCCTATTTAACTGACAATAAAAAACTTGCCATAAAAAAAGATTGCGCATACGCTACTACCTAGGATATAATGAAGGTGTAACAATAATTTCTTTTATAATAAAAAGGGAGGAGAAATTATGACCAACATTATGCTCGGGGAGTTTTTAGGAACTGCCATCATTTTACTCTTTGGCAATGGCACGAACGCGGCAAACACCCTAAATAAGAGCTTTGCAAAAGGCACGGGTTGGGTTTTTATTGCCTTTGGTTGGGGATTGGGAGTCTTTGCCGGCATTGTCGTCTCCAATCCACTCTCGGGAGCGCATCTTAATCCAGCGGTAAGTTTAGCGATGCTGATGCAACAAGCGATTAGCTTGCCGGAATTTGTGATCTACTTTGGTGCGCAATTGATGGGGGCAATCTTTGGATCGTGGTTGGTCTATCAACTTTACTACGATCACTTTACCGCAAGCCTTGAGAACAAATCTTTGGGTGGGGTCTTCTTTACCAACGCCGCTAGTGCCAACACCATGCGCAATCTATTGAGCGAAGTGGTGGGGACGTTTATCTTAGTTTTATTTATTCTCAATACTGCCCACGACACCAGCGCAAGCTCACTCTTTGTGCCCTTTCTTATCGTAGGAATTGGTATCGCATTGGGATCGCTCACTGGCTATGCTATCAACCCCGTGCGTGACTTAGGACCTCGATTGATGTACACCTTTACACGATTAAGTGGTCATTGCAAGGATACCAACTGGTCTTATGCGTGGATTCCGATTATTGGGCCACTGCTAGGTGCGGGGTTGGCGACACTGGTCTATCAATTTATGGTAACATTACTTTAATTTATAAAGAACAAAGGAGCAAAAAATGGCTAAATATGTCTTAGCCCTAGACTTAGGCACAACATCGGTACGCGCAATTCTCTTTGACAAGAGTGCGCAGATTAAAGGGGTCTCTCAAAAAGAGTTTACCCAACACTTTCCGCAAGCTGGCTGGGTAGAGCACGATGCCAATGAGATTTGGTTGACCACTCTCTCGGTGATTGCTGATCTCTTTATTACTGAAGAAGTCATCGTCAGCGATATCGACAGCATTGGTATTACCAATCAGCGTGAGACGACGGTGATTTGGGATAAAACTACCGGTCTACCCGTCTACCACGCAGTTGTCTGGCAGTCGAGGCAGACCTCTGCCATTTGTGATAAGCTTATCGCCGATGGACATAGCGAGCGCTTTAAAGAGAAGACTGGCTTACCGATTGATGCCTACTTCTCGGGAACAAAAATTAAGTGGATTCTCGACAACGTGCCCCATGCAAGAGAGCGTGCCGAGGCTGGAAATCTCCTCTTTGGCACGATCGATAGCTGGTTAGTCTGGAAGCTATCGGGCGGAAAGACGCACATCACCGACTATACCAACGCCTCGCGCACGCTCATTTACAACATTTTCGATCTCAAGTGGGATGAGGAGCTCTGCAACATTTTGGAGATCCCGATGAGCATGCTCCCCGAGGTGAAATCTTCTTCTGAAGTCTACACCACCACCGATGCTGCCATCTTCTTTGGACACAACATCAGCATTGCTGGTATTGCAGGCGATCAACAAGCGGCGCTCTTTGGGCAAGGCTGTTTTGAGGAAGGCTTGGTGAAAAATACCTACGGCACTGGCTGTTTTATGTTGATGAATACTGGTGATAAAAAAATTCACTCCCAAAATGGTCTACTCACCACAATTGCCTGGGGGATTGATGGAAAAGTAGAGTATGCGCTGGAGGGATCGATTTTTGTGGCAGGAAGCGCCGTGCAATGGCTACGCGATAGCCTTAAACTAATCGAAAATGCCAAAGAGAGCGAAGCCCTCGCCAAGAGTGTAGAAGATAGTAAGGGCGTCTATTTGGTGCCAGCATTTGTCGGGCTTGGATCGCCTTATTGGGATCAAGATGTGCGTGGAGCGATCTTTGGCTTAACACGAGGCAGTGGCAAGAATGAGATTGTCCGTGCCACCTTAGAGTCGATCTGCTACCAAACTCGCGACATCCTCGATTTGATGGCATACGAAGCAGGCATTCACGTCAAGCGTCTACGCGTAGATGGTGGGGCGGTGCATAACAGCTTTTTGATGCAATTTCAGTCTGATATTCTCCATGTCGAGGTGGATGTGCCCAAGGTTACCGAGACCACCGCGATGGGCGCAGCGTATCTTGCTGGTCTTGCTACAGGATTTTGGCAATCCAAAGAAGAGATTACCGCCAATTGGGCTGTAGATAAAAACTACAAACCATCGATGCCCGAAGAAAAAAAAGAGAATCTCTACAATGGTTGGCAAAAAGCAGTGGCTGCTGCGCGAGTATTTAAGTAGTTTAGTAATATAGATCTAGCGATGTCTCGCTAGATCTAGAAAAAACGAGCGAGGATATTGATGATGTACGATTATATTATAATAGGTGCGGGCGTCGTGGGGGCATTTATTGCCAAGGAATTGTCTCACTACGACGTGAAGGTACTAGTGCTAGACAAAGAGAATGATTTCGCCAATCAGACCACCATGGCAAACAGCGCGATTATTCATTCAGGGT